>JAFGHO010000129.1 GCA_016930085.1 Spirochaetales bacterium | reverse complement strand
CTCCCGGGTTGATGGTCAGCTCCTGCATCCAGTCGTGGTTGACGTCGATCTGGACGCGGGCCAGAAGATTGTCGTAGTGGCAGCCTGAACCAATACTATAGACTTCAAACTCCGCGATACGGGCGACATTGTCGGGACCCGCGTCGATAATGTATAATCGTACATACCGCGAGGTTACCGTGTGCGGTAATATGGTCGTCGAGCAGGGGAGTTGGCCGGAATTGTCGATAGCGGCCGCGGTGGTCCACGGCCCCGACAGGGAAGGCCCGGTTTCTATCCTGAACAACGCGGTATTCCAGAATGAGTCCGCCCCTGTCGCACCTTCATGTCTGACAACAAAGCCGGTGATCTCGCATTGCTTTCCAAGATCCAAAGCCAGCCAGGATTCGGCTGAACCTCCATTACTCGCCCATTTGCTTTCGAGCGAAACAACGCCATCATAGGCTTTATCGCCGCCATAGGCGGAACCGTATACGCTGCTCGTCTGCCAGTGAACGGTATTGTAGGCGACATTTTCTCCCGCGGGCGACACCGTATTGCATGAATCCTCACCTGGATTTTTAAATCGCGCGACGAATCCCGAACTGTCGGTCAGCCATACATATTCTTCTCCGGGAGCATACCCCGTTTTCCAGGTGATCCATGTCCCCGGTGCAGCCCGGTTACTCTCATCCGTATGCAGCCACAGGTGGGGAATGGTAATATAATCGGGACCGCAATACCCTTCCTGGGCTACGAATCCGGCGAAACATGCTTTTGTTCCGGTCGCATCGACGACCCATTTCCGCTGCATACCGCCTTCGATGCAATGGGTTATCACAAGGCCCGGTACGATACCCCCCATATTCCCGGACAGGTAAAGGGGATCGCATTCCGCTTTTGGACATGGTTGTGAGGATGGAGTAAACCCGGTGACCAGGAACGGATTTCCTATCAGGTTGTTCCCCGCGCATTCCTCTTCGGGGATTCTTTCCGGATAACGGTTCCGGACAAATGATTTTGTCTCCACGTGGGATTCCATTGTGAACCAGGCTTTACCAAGATAATCGCCGTTACTCAGCGCATCATAGATCATATATTTATACTCGGTTCCGTAACTCCACGATGTGCCCGAACCTGCCTGACAAATGGAACTTCCAAAAGGATAGGCAACGGTGATATTGATGTTGCTCCCCGCCCCGCCGTTTGCGTCGTGAAAATCACCGCTGTGACATCCATAAATGAAGATCATAAGGGGGCCCTTTTTTAATGCCATCGCCTCATTGGAAAATGTTCCCCCATTGTCCCAGGTATGCCCCCATGAAAAAGCGTGCTGCCAGGTGTCGGCAATCTCATATGCCGTACCGTCAAGTCTTGCCTCTATATCCGTATCGCTGGTCAGGTCCCCCCCGACTCCGTCCGTCTCGACATTCGGTCTCCCGTAGATGCGTTCAAGCGGGGGTTTGACGGCAAGTACTCCAGTATCCCAGTTGTTATCATAGTCTTCATGAAAAGCCGCAAACGCCCTTTGGGGAACGGTGGTCAGGCCTGTGTAGTAATCGTGTGTCTTGTCAAGGAACGCATTGAGATGTCCTGCCTGATTCAACGCCGGCGGCCTCATCCAGCATACCCAGATTTCAGGTCCTTCATGCAATCCGAAAGAATGCCGGTCATAGCGGCCGTCTGCGTCGGTGTCGAAAAAGCTTCCGTCCAGATCCTCGTAGAAAATACTCGATATCCCGTAGTTGTCGGTGCCCGCGGGCCAGCTTTGTTCCCACAGGGCATACGGTATTTGCCCGACTAAAAGCGCGCCGTTTAATCCATTGGAATGATACTCGCTGATGAGAAATTCCCTGATGTATTCGCAAGTCAATGATTCCCAGTTTCTCGTACAGTGGACAAAAAGATCGACCGGAAAATTCCGCTCGACATCATTGATATAGCGGTTGAATTTTTCCAAAATACTGCCGTACAAACCGGAATCAACAAGAACGGCGATCTTGTCGGGAGGGGCTCCCGGTGCCGGTATAACGTTTTCTTCCTCCTTTATATAAGGATTGCAGTTAAAAAACATCGGCATAATCAATAAAATAAGAATAGAAAATACAAAACTTTTAAATACAGGTTTCTTCATCTTTCCGCTCCTTTCAAAATAAATAAGAATTATTTAAAAGCTTACCCCCGGGAGATTACGAATAACATACCTTTTTCAAGGGTTTTTATACCCCTAAAACAAGGTAAATGAGATAATTACTTGTTGAGTAAATAATTATTTTGCCGGGAAGCCTCGTTTTCTGTCCTTCTCGCCCCGGGCTTCCCGAAGCCCTTCGTGTAAAAAAAATAGTCAACATTCAAATCAGGTGCTTTCTGCCGCAAAAGTGTATTTATTCATCAAAAACAGGTGAAAAACCGATTGTAATGAATTAGAGTAGAGGGTAAGGTATGTGAGAGAGGGAGAGAACGTCGATGAAAACGGAAAAAAACAAGGAAAAGGAAAAAGAAGAAAAACAGAAGGAACAGGATGAAAAAAACGAGCTGGTCACCGCTATTTCCGGAGAAAAGGAAAAGGAGAAGAAGAAAGGTTTTTTCTCGCACCTGGCTGCCCGGGTGAAGGAGGAAAACGGCGGTTTCCTCAAAAAGGGTCCGGGAGGGCTTATCGACGAATACCGACTGTATAAAAGCAGGAAGGGACAGGTGATCCAGAAGTATGAGGCATACGAAACCGTCGTCTCCGGCGCCACGGATACGGTCGAGTTTTATGTGCTTCTCATCCTCTCGTGCCTTATCGCAACGGCGGGACTCTATCTCGATTCGCCGGCCGTCATTATCGGCGCGATGATCGTCGCCCCGCTTATGGGGCCGCTGTTCGGATTTTCCGCGGGGATGCTCTGGGGATCGGGGAAAGTGCTGCGCGAAGCCGTAACCACCCTTTTCAAGGGGACGGTCCTCGTCGTCGGGGTGACCGCGGCAATGTCCTTTTTCATTCCCGGTATCTCCGTCACCGGGGAGATGCTTTCGCGAATCAAACCTTCGTTTTTCGACGTTATGGTGGCGCTTTGCTGCGGGTTGATCGGCGCGTACGCCTTTGTTAACAAACGGGTCTCGTCGGCCATTCCGGGTGTGGCGATTTCGGTCGCCCTGATGCCTCCGCTGTGTACGGTGGGGATCGGCATCGGTCTCAGAAACTGGGATATGGCAAAAGGGGCGTCCCTTCTATACGGGATCAACCTTACCGGGATCTCGCTCGCCGCCCTCGTCGTCTTTTACCTTGTCCGGCTTCATCCGAAGGCGGAGGACGAAGGAGAGTTTTTGAAAGCGAGGGTACGGGCGATAGGACAGGTAATCGTATCCCTCATTATCATCTGTCTGATTTCGGTCCCCCTTGTTTATTTCGCCGTCGATGCCATACAATCGGGGCTGGACCGGGAGGTTGTTTATTCTTCCGTCCATGAATTGATGCCGGATGACAGGATATATTCATTGAATGTGAAAAAGGAGGATCCGATGCAGGTGGAAATCATCCTTCTTCACAGACAGGGGATGCCCCCCGTCGATCCCGTTCTGGTTGAAAAATCGATTCAGGAGGGTCTGGGGAGGAATATCCGGTTGACCGTTTATTCGATCGGGGAATGCACGCCGGTTGAAGCCGAAAAAGAAGAAGCGGTCATCGGCGCAGCGGATGACCGTTGAGAAACGGAAATATCCTGGTGTAGTGAAAAAGCGGTACCGGGAAAGCGGCGGTCACCGATTGACTCAAAGGGGGCGATAATTGACATAATCGTAAGGTATATGATAGGCAGAAGAGGGGCGCGGGCTTATATACCGAGGTATCGGAATACAATAAATATGGAGGTGATGTATGAACAATTCGGTCGGGAGATTTTTTGTTTTTATTGTTTGCGTCAGCGTTTTCTCGTTTTTGGCAGCCTCGTGTGTGGGTATTCCGGATAAGGTCGGCGACCTTATACCGGGGGGAGCATCGAAGGAGAAAAAGCTGGATGAAAAAACGATCATCGCGGGTCTCAAGGAAGCCCTTGAAATCGGGACAAAAAAAGCGGTCGAGATCGTTTCCAAAAAAAACGGCTATTTTAAAAACAAGGAAATATTCATTCCGCTCCCGAAGGATCTGAACGATGTGGCGAAAAAGCTGCGTTCCATCGGTTTTAAAAAGGATGTGGACAAGTTTATCGAGGATATGAACCATGCCGCGGAAAAGGCGGCGGAAGGGGCGGTCGATATATTCGTCGACGCGATAAAAAAGATGACGATGAAAGACGCGAGAAAAATACTGGAAGGCGCCGATGATGAGGCGACGAGGTATTTTGAAGACAAAACGAGGAAGAAACTCTATGATGTGTTCTTTCCCGTTGTCAAAAAGGCGATGGACAAACTGGGGGTGACGAAATTGTACAAATTTCTCATCGACACCTATAACGGGATTCCGGGCGTAAAAAAGGTTAAATACGACCTCGACGCATATATAACGAACAGGGCGCTTGATGGTCTTTTCCTGATGCTTTCCAAAGAGGAGAAGAAGATAAGAAAAGATCCCGCGGCACGGGTCACGGAACTCCTGAAAAAGGTATTCGGAAGTCTCTGACAACAGTGCGGCCGGGCGTGTACCGGCCATAATGAAAAGGAGTATGTATCGTCATGAAGAAGAAAAACGGGAAGGTGCATGAAGACCACGAACTTCTCAAATTCAAGAAACGGGATGAAACGGATTTTACCCAGACCGATCCGTGGCGGGTTTTACGGATACTCGGTGAGTTTGTCGAGGGATTCGACGCGTTGTCCGGTCTTGGGCCCGCGATTTCCATTTTCGGTTCCGCGCGGCTTAAAAAAGAAGACCGCTACTGGCAGGAGGCGGCAAAAACGGCGGAGATGCTTTCGGACGCGGGGCTGTCGGTCATTACCGGCGGGGGACCGGGCATCATGGAAGCGGGAAATTTCGGGGGATTCAAGGGAGCCTCAACCTCGGTGGGGTGCAATATCGAACTTCCGTTCGAACAGGAGCCGAACAGGTATCAGGATATCGATATAAGTTTTCGGTATTTTTTTGTCCGTAAACTCATGTTCGTGAAATATTCCGTGGGCTATGTGATTTTCCCCGGCGGGTTCGGAACACTTGACGAACTTTTCGAATCGCTTACCCTTATCCAGACGGAAAAGATAAAACCTTTTCCCGTCGCCCTCCACGGGAAAGAGTACTGGAAAGGGCTTTTAGAATGGATAAAGGAAACATTGCTCGGACACGGCTGCATATCCCCTGAAGATATCGGGCGCTTTGTTTTGACCGATACCCCGGATGAAACGGTCTCCTATATCGTCGATTTCTGTAAAAAACACAAGTATCTTTGACGGCCGGGGATAGTGTGAACCGGAAGACGGACGGATGAACCGGTTTTATTTTATCACGGCGAACGGCGCGTCGTAACGGGGCGGCCCGGACTTGCATAAATGCGGTATATTATGTATAGTTTTGCTGCAAAGGAGAGTAGCATGTCAGATATTGAAAAGCTCAATCATGATGAAAAGGTATTTCTTGCAGGCTGTATTAAAACGATGGTCCTGGCGGACGGAAACATATCGCCTTCCGAACTTACCGATATCGATCAGCTTTCGGGCCGTGAAGGGTTTGATGATTTCGACTCCTGCCTTAACGAGTTTGAAGAAACGTTGTCGAGTAATGAAGATTTCCGGGAATATGCACAAAAGATAACTTCCTCAGCCTCTAGGGAAATCATTCTCAAACATCTTGACGAAATTTCATTACGGGACGGATTACCGGCACCGGCTGAAAAAAAATTTTTCGATAAACTAAAGGAACTCTGGAAAGTGTAATCCGCATCCGGAATCGGTCTCCGGTTCATATATGAGCGGTTATGATGATAGTAGGGGACGTAAAGCGGCGGCCGGTGTCGGCGGCCGCGAGCTTTGGAGAGTCTTCCGTTTCCATTTAAAAACCAAACAGGAAGGGAAGGATCTGTTTCATGGCGAGTAAACCGTCAGATGCCGGCGGACGGCCGGCAATGACAAAACAACTCGGTCATGTTCATGTTTTCAGTCTGGCAAGCGGGGCCATGATAAGTTCCGGTCTTTTTGTCCTTCCCGCGGTTATCTACGGTATCGCCGGTCCCGCCATTATTTTGGGCTATATTATCGCGGGTATTTTAATGATTCCCGCCATGCTTGCCAAAGCTGAACTGGCAACCGCCATGCCCCGTTCGGGCGGGGATTATTTTTTCATACACAGAAGTTTCGGTCCGCTTTTCGGTACGTTCTCCGGGTTTGCCGACTGGTTTTCTCTCAGTCTTAAAAGCGCATTCGCGCTGGTCGGTATCGGCATTTTTTTAGGCCCGCTTTTTCAGGGGTTTTCGGATACGACAATCAAGGCGGTCGCGATCGGTTTCACTCTTTTATTCACGCTGCTTAATATCCTTAGTGTGAAGGGAAGCGGCAAGTTCCAGGTGATCCTCGTGTTCGGTCTTCTTTCCATCCTTATCGTCTATATTTTCCTGGGAATGGGCCATATCGATGTTTTGCGTTATACGCCCTTCCTGCCGAACGGCTGGATATCGCTTGTTACGGTGACCGGTATGATCTTCATTTCATTCGGCGGATTGACGAAAATTGTATCCGTTGCAGGTGAAATCAAGAATCCCCGCCACACGATTCCCGAAGGGATGTTTACCGCTTTTTTTGTCGTCATACTGTTTTATGTGCTGAGTGTCTTCGTTACCGTCGGTCTTCTCGACGCCGAAAGTTTCGGGCAGACACTGATCCCGCTGTCCAGGGGAGCGGGGGTATTTGCCGGAAACATCGGTTTTATCGCCCTTACCACGGCCGCCATGCTCGCGTTTATAACGACCGGAAACGCCGGAATTCTTGCCGCATCCCGGAACCCTTTCGCGATGGCAAACGACGCTCTGCTTCCTTCGATGCTCGCGAAGGTCAGCCTCCGGTTCAAAACGCCGGTCGTCTCCCTTATCCTGACAGCCGCGCTGATGACGGGGGTTATCGCTTTTCTCGATATCGAGAGTCTCGTCAAGGTCGCATCAACGATGATGCTGATCAATTTTTCTTTTGTCAATGTGGCGGTTATTCTCATGAGGGAAAGTAAAATCGTTTCGTACAAACCGACGTTTAAAACGCCTTTGTATCCGTATATCAATATCGCGGGGATCGTTCTCTATTTTTTTCTTATCGCGGTAATCGGGGTGGAAATGATCGTTGAAAGAGGGCCCCTTGGTGGGATGGTCACGTTCGGTATCACCGCCGGTTTTTTCCTTCTTTCACTCCTCTGGTATCTTTTATATTCCAAGTCTCGCAGTAAGCGTGATTCCGCACTCATCTGCGTTGTCGAAAGGGTCACGTCAAAGGAAATCCGGACGACACGGCTGACGGAAGAACTCCGTGAGATCCTTATCGAACGCGACCGGATAATCGAAGACAGATTCGACAGGATCATAAAAAACGCTGTCTTCGCCGATATCACCGAAGAAACTGACAAAGACGATCTTTTTTCGATGCTTTCTGAAATATTTTACGAGAAATTCGGGATTTCCGCGCGAAAAATCAATACCCTTTTCAGGAAACGGGAAAAGGATTCGACAACAGCCGTTCTTCCGGGGCTGGCCATTCCCCATATCATCATCGACGGCGAACATAAATTCGATATGGTCGTTGTCCGCTCAAAGCCGGGCATCCGTTTCGGGTCTTCGATTCCCCTCGTGAATGTGGTTTTCGCGCTTGCGGGGACAAGGGATGAACGGAATTTTCATCTCCAGGCACTTATGGCGATCGCACAGATTATGCAGAACAAGGATTTCGAACATCACTGGATGAAGACCCGCAGCACGGAAGATCTGCGAAACCTCATTCTTGTCGCGCAGCGAGTGAGGAAGGGGGAGGTATAGCCCCGCTTGTTTTTGGTTAATCGAGACCGATCGCGAACTCGACAACGAATCTGCCGAGATCCTGATCATAAAAACTGACGATGCTGCCGTTAATACTTTCGATAATCGACCGCACCATTGTCAGGCCGAATCCACTCGTTTCCTTGTATGGATTCCTGTATTTGGATTCGTCAAAGACCTCAGGAATCACAAGCTGGTCATTGATTTTTTTATTTATCATTTCGAGGGTACTTTCGGAAATGTCGGCTTCATTCGAAATGCCGATAACGAGTTCTTTATTGTTGTTTTTCAGTTTTGCCTCGAAAAATATGGTTGCATTGAAATGGTATCGCTTATCTGTTTTTTTTACATTTCTGTATTTCTCATCAAGGGGAACGTTTTGAAGCTTGTTGTGTAAGTCCGGATGCTGCATCAGGTATTTTTCGAAAGGATAGGTAAAGGCGTTGTCAACGAGTTCGGATATGATAAAGCCTATCGATTCCAGGTGAATTTCCGCTTTTTTTTGTAATTCTTTATCCTGTTTGCCGATAAAATAGATGAGTTTGTTTTTGAAATAGTATTTCAGGTAGTTGATATAGGTTTTATCAAAATCCTTTATCACCGTTACGCACGCGATCATTCCCTCACGCGGGTAATAAATTTCTTTCATCGACATCTTTTTTAGTATATCGTATTTCGCTTCAATTATGTCTTTTATGGAAAGAATCATGTTGTATTCTTCGATAAGACTGAATAAAATAAAAAATTCTTTTTCTTCGATATTCTTGTTGATCTGCACGACCAATTGCACATTTCCCGCGCCCGGCTCTTCCTGGATACTGATTTCGTAATTCAATTTCTTCTTCGACACATCCATTCTTCCTTATATCGTGTCCGGGTCGGGGATTTCACATCCCGGCCTTTTCGACATATAAAAAAGTAAAACCGCCGCTCGTCCCGACATCCCGGTTATAAAAAGCGTTTCCGCTACGCCAGTATCTCTCCGACAATTGACAGCAACTCAGTTTTTTTAAATGGTTTGAAAAGCACATGCAACGCCCCGAGATCCCGGGCGAGTGTCCGGAATTCCTCCGAATCCTCCCTGTATTTTCCCGTCATGAAGATGACTTTTGTCTGTTTGAAAATCTCTTTAAATCCGGCCAGGGATGAAATTCCGCCGAATTGAGGCATGACAACATCCATGATCACGAGATCGATGTTGTCCCGATCGATAATATCGACTGCTTCTATGCCGTCGGAGGCCTCGATCACTTCGTACCCTTTTTTCGCCAGGGTTGTTTTGACTACTTTTCTCATTTTCGGGATATCATCCACAACCAAAATTTTTTTCATGGCATCCTCCTCCACTCCCATTAATTATAGACCATGTAAACAAAAATGCTAATAAAAAAAAGCATGTAATATATGACGAGTGGATGTTATCACCATGGCTAAAATTTGGGCAGTGAGAAAATCGTGTTCATGATTGTCTCAATTATTGTTTTCTTTTTATCCGATTTCTCTATGGTATCGACATATTCCTGCATTTTTTCCATTTCACCCCTGTCAATCCAGAAGGCGCCGCATTCGGGGCAGTAATCCATGATGATATCGGAGTATTCGATGAAATTGATCTTTATCATGGCACTATCGGGACAATAGATGCACTTCATGATACCGTGGGTATCTTGATGCATATGATGATCGATAGAAGAAAACTCCAGATCTCCGGCCTTATGCTTGATAAGGTTATTGAGGTCTCCTTTTTTGATCCAGAAACCTTTGCAGCCCGCGCATTGCATAATCCGGATGTGCTCCGTATCGATCGGTGTAATCTTTCCGCCGCAGACTTGACATTCCATTGTATTACCTCTCTTCCTCTCTGAATAGTGCTCTTCAAAAGTATAGCGATATTTCCCGTTTTGTCAATGTAACCGAAAAAAACCGGCTGTTCTCCCGCCGTTCAATAATGACGGTTTCCGTGAACGCCAATATCCTGCGTCGTATCTGTTGACAGATTTACCGGAATAGTGTAGGGTACGGCATCTGTATTCATGAAAATCGGTATTCTCCGGCATGCGAACAGGCTAAAAGCGCAGCAGGAAAAACCGCATGGAAAGGCATAATCATAACAATAATGAACCCGTTAGATAAGGAGGAACAATGTATAAAATAGCAGTCATCGGAGGAGACGGAACAGGTCCCGAGGTAGCGAGAGAAGGTGTCAAGGTACTGAAGCGCGTGGGTGAAAAGTTCTCGATTTCTTTCGATTTCGAGGAGTTCGATTTCGGCGGAGAACGGTATCTGCGAACCGGTGAAACCCTCCCGGATTCGGCGATCGAAACACTCAAATCATTTCATGCGATTTATCTGGGCGCTATCGGTCATCCCGATGTGAAACCGGGAATACTGGAAACAGGGATTCTGTTAAAACTGAGATTCGCCCTCGATCAATATATCAACCTCAGACCTATCAAATTGTATCCGAATGTCGAGACGCCGCTTGCCAATAAACGGCCGGAAGACATCGATTTCATCGTCGTCAGGGAGAACACCGAAGGGCTGTATTGCGGTGTGGGCGGGTTCCTGAAAAAGGGCACCCCGGATGAAGTTGCGACACAGGAGATGATCAACACCCGCAAGGGGGTCGAACGGTGTATACGGTACGCTTTTGAATTGACAAAAAAAAGAAACAGGGAAAGGAAATTGACGCTGTGCGCGAAAACGAATGTCCTTACCTATGCCCATGATCTGTGGTGGAGAGCATTCAATGAAGTGGCAAAGGAATATCCCGATATAACACCGGACTATGCCCATGTCGATGCGACAACGATGTGGATGGTGAAAAATCCCGAATGGTTTGATGTGATCGTGACTACCAATATGTTCGGTGACATCATTACCGATCTTGGCGCCATGATTCAGGGCGGGATGGGTATCGCCGCGGGAGGAAACATCAATCCGGAAGGGGTATCGATGTTCGAACCCATCGGCGGTTCGGCACCCAAATATACGGGAAAGAACATGATCAATCCCCTTGCCGCAATATTCGCCGCGCAGATGATGCTCGAAGTGCTGGGTGAAGAAAAAGCCGCTTCCGCTATCGAAAACTCGGCCGTAAAGGTCATCGCCACGATGAAGAGTATGGCTGCCGGAAAAATGGGTTTTACGACAACGGAAATCGGCGACAAGGTCGCTGAAGGGGTTTAACCGCTTCCGGCCCGGCAAGTGCGATTTATGAATAAACCGCACTTGCCGGGAACGCGTTTCGTTTCACATCGCCTTTCGGCAGCCCCTTCAGATAGAAAAAAAATAAAGACCCCGATATGCTTTTTATATAAACACCTCATGCATTGATAGGATGATTTCCTGATTGTGTGTACCCACGAAAATGCATATAGTAGACATAGAAGGAAAAACCTTCCAGGGTAAAACAATAACGAGGTGTCAAAAAAAGGGGTTGAAATTATGAAAAAGTATATCGCCATCGTCGTTTTTATCATGACGTTGATCGCCGCAAGCACTCTTTTTTCACAGGAAATTGAAGTCCTCTACCGGTGCGCGCAACCCGAAGAGGAAATCAATAAAATCAAGCCGCAGTTTAAAATTCTCAATAAATCCGATTCGTCTCTGGCACTTTCGGACCTGACGGTACGGTACTGGTTTACTGCGGAAGGATATGTGGAATCCGAACTGAGTATCGATTACGCCGCCGTGGGCTCTTCAAATGTTTCCGGAAGTTTTACCGGCGAATATCTCCGGATAGCTTTCGGAAGCGGTGCCGGTTCGATTCCCCCCGGGGGCGACAGCGGTGAAATACAGCTTCGTATCGAAAAAACGAGTCACGGTTATTACATTCAGACAGATGATTATTCATTCGATCCCTCCTTTACCGATTTTTCCCCCCACACCAAAGTAACCTGTTACAGAAACGCCTCCCTCGTGTGGGGAAACGAACCGCCGGCACCGACCTCACCGCCGCCGCCGCCTCCTTCGGGTGACGATTGGCTTTCGGTCTCGGGAAACACGATCCGGGACAGAAACGGCAATGCGGTACGGCTTACCGGCATCAACTGGTTCGGTTTCGAGACCAATCCGCTCGGTCTCGGCGGCCTCCAGTCAGTCAACTGGATGCACGGATTCAACCTCATCAGCGAACGTGGATTCAATATTCTCAGGCTTCCCCTGAGTCTCGAGATCGTATCGGACTGGAAAGCCGGCCGGGACACGAAGGTACAGTTTGTCGACGGCACGATCAACCCAAGAATCGACGGTATTTCCAGTCTGACACTGCTCGATACCATCATGGAATATTGTAAAACCGTTGGTTTGAAAGTGATGCTCGACATGCATTGCCTGAACAATAATGTACGGGAAGCGCTCTGGTATAACGGTACGTATTCGCTTGCCGCGCTGAAATCCGGTTGGCAATGGCTTGCCGAGCGTTACGGCGATGACGATACCGTCATCGCCGCGGATATTTTCAACGAACCGCACGGCCAATCATGGGTCGATGTGACGGGAACCGCAAAATGGGACGGGTCGAACGATTCGAACAACTGGAGAAAGGCGGCCGGGGAGATCGCATCATCGATACTTTCCGTGAATCCGAACATCCTCATCATGGTGGAGGGTATCGAATGTTATCCGGTCGAGGGGGCAGCCTACGGATCGACAGACAAATACGATTACCTCTGCAACTGGTGGGGCGGAAATCTGCGGGGCGTTGCCGATTATCCGGTCGACCTCGGAAGCCATCGGAACAAGCTTGTCTATTCGCCCCATGACTACGGTCCTGATATTTATGTGCAGCCGTGGTTCGATCATTCCTTTGATATCAATTCACTCGCTGAGGAATGTTGGCGGCCGAACTGGTATTTTATCGTCGAATCGAATACCGCCCCTATTCTCATCGGCGAGTGGGGCGGCAAACTGGGCGGGGACAACCAGCGATGGCTTTCCGCCCTCGCATCGTTCATCGATCAGAACGGTCTCAATCATACCTTCTGGTGTTTCAATCCGGATTCCCACGATACCGGCGGTATCGTGGGGGAGGACTGGAATACGATCGACGAGTCGAAATACAACATCGTCAGACAGAGTCTCTGGCGGACGGGTTCGGGCGCGTTCATCGGGCTCGACCATGAAGTGATCCTGGGAACGAGCGGGAAAAACACGAATGTGGGGCATTCCACGGGCGATACGACACCGGTGCCCGTCGTCACTACTCCGCCGACCTCACCGCCCACTTCAACGCCGGACCCGACGGCACCCCCGGGTGGAACTGCCGTACCGACGCCCGGTTTTTTGATGGGGGACGTCAATGGTGACGGCACGGTCAATATTGTGGACGCAC
Organism: Spirochaetales bacterium; assembly: GCA_016930085.1. Lineage (NCBI taxonomy): Bacteria > Pseudomonadati > Spirochaetota > Spirochaetia > Spirochaetales > Spirochaetales bacterium. The sequence goes on along the minus strand of JAFGHO010000129.1, from coordinate 38,526 downwards.
TTCTGGCAGCGCAGTATTATGTGGGACTCGAGCCCGCCGGCTTCGATATATCGGTCGCCGATACCAATTGTGACGGTACCGTCAATATCGTGGACGCGCTCCTCATCGCGCAGTATTACGTGGGGCTCGTCGACGGATTCTGCGGAGAATAGCGCTCCGTCGAGTCTGAGGGGCGCTGTGTGGTGAGTTTTTCGCGACGGATGCCCGGGGCTTCAGGAAGCCGCTTTTTTAAGCGAGGAAACGGGAGGGGACGGAAGTTTTCGGATAAGTTTTTCCGCTCCCTTTCTGAATGCGATGGAAGCGGGTCTGAACCTGAAACCGACGATAATCCCGAGACCGCTGTTGACCGTGTCATGCAGAAAATGGGAGAAAAGTTTGACATAGGCCTGTTTGTTTATCTTACCGTCGGAAGTTCGGTAGTAAAGACTGTTCAGTCCGAATGTCTCGACAATCGTTGTCACCTGTTTGGAAATAACCGGAAAGAGTATCCTGATAAGCTTGAAATATCGCTCCCTGTAGGAGACGCTTTCTTCGATAAGATTTTTTATCTGGGTATGTTTGTCCCTGACGAGACTTCCTTTCGCCGTTTTGCGAACGGGAATAAAATTATTGAGCAGTCCTAGCAATGTTTTCGAGTGAAACAGTTTGTACAGGGAAAAATAAAACAGAAGAAGACCGGCGGCATTGTTGATCGGGGTGCTTAACTGGGAACTCTGGTTATTGAGGGTCAAAAGGAGTTTGCCGATCTCTATATCGATCTGTCTGTTTCGGTGCGTCGTATTTCCGATAAAAAAGAGGCGCTTTTCATTCTCATGCCGCTTTATCGATGTTTCCAGAAGGTCGATAATCTTCAGGGTCCTGTTGCGCAGGGCATCGGAAGTTGTGGCCTTGAATAACGACTCCAGGGTCGCACGTTGTTCCGCCGTGAAGATTTTTTTACCCGAGGGTATTTTCCTGTTTTTACGAGCGAAGAGTTTATCGTTGGCTATTCTGTATTTGATGACATTACCGATGTAATCGCCGAGTTCATTGATAAATCCGGAAAGCGAATCGTTTTTTTGCCGGTGAAAAAGGAAATATTTGATGATGTGATAGGTTTTTTCCGGAATTTTACATGAAGCGGCGAAATGTTTCAGCCGTTCCTCCTTTATAAGTTCGACAATGTCGAGCAGACTGCGCTGAATATTCAATGTAACGGAAGGGTTCGTTTTTAACAGGTCCATCGAACGGTCTTCCGGGATGAACGCGCAATGTTCGATATTCACAGCCGACTCGGGCGAGATGTGCTCGTTTTTGGGGGTGTTCCGGTTGTAATTGCCGATAACGTCTTCCGGATTAAAATTCGCTCCCGGATTCTGGACAAACCGGTTATGCCAGAAGAAAATGGAAATATCGTTTTCCTGCGCGAGAACAACCTTGAGATATCCGCCGGCGGATACATGCGACGACGGCTCTGCATTGGTGACGATCACGAGAGTGCCCATATAGGGAAGGAATGCGAGATTATCTTCACTTCTTATCCCGGCGGGCATGTCAAAAATAAGCAGATCATAGGTATTGATTAGGGATTCGATGAACTCGATATAGAGTTTTTCCCGTAACAGCCGGCTGTCCGCCTTCCCCAGCTTGACGGAGGGAAAAAGAAGGTCGAGATTACTGAAAACATGCTGTGTGTAATCCGCGAGGCTGGGTTTCGTGTTGTCAAAATCCGGACTGTCGACGACATATTCCGATTCACGTAAATCAAGAGCCACCGCGATATCCGAAAGCGGGTCGAGATCGATCAAGCCGACCCGGTAATTCTTTTGTGCATAGTAAATAGCGAGATTCACCGCGGTCGTGGTTTTTCCGACACCACCTTTTCCGGAACTCACGGCGATTGATTTTTGTTTTAATCGATTGAGATTGTCTTCCATTACCACCTTCCCGGATAATTATATTAGTTTATACCATATTCAGGATTCTGTCAGCTGATTTTTATTTTTTTGAAAAAGTACCGTTTCTGAAACACCCCGCTTTTTCCCACTTTGCGGCTTGTTTTTCTTTATTGCAGGAAGTGGTCATCAGGGGCAGTCCTTGCGAACGAATCATCGCGGGGATTCTTCATCCGCCAGACGGATTTCAATGCAATCCTTTACCTTGATCCGCTTGTTTGTTTTTATAAACCGATTGACGACCGAACTGTTATATGCATTGATATGCGTGAATCGAAGACCGATGATATAGGTTCCCCGCTCTGTTTTCCGGTTCCAAACAACGGTACCCGTTTCCTTCATGAGCATATACGGAAAAAGCGAAATAACCATGTATTGCAGTGAATCCTTCGGCAGTTTCCTGTCCGTCTCGAGACAAACCCCCCCTCCGCTGATATTTCGTGATTCTGCGTGCAGTAAATCGGAATAATAAACAGGAGAAGTAAATTCGGAACGTTTGTGTATTCTTTTTTCATTAAATCCCGCCATCATTGTCCCTTACATTGTTTTTCTCATTTTTTTCCCTTTGTATTATACTTGAATCGGTTTATTTGTGTATAGGATTTTTTATGAAAAAAGCATAGGAAAATAAACTTATGTCAGGACTGCTTTTCTCCTGCTGGATATTTTATTTGTATTGATGTATACTTAAACGATAAGGTGATGGATATGCCGGTTGTTTCAGATACGACAATACAGGCCCGTTTGCTTCCGGAAGTCGCTTTTCGGCGTGAGCCATCGATCTCCCGCGCTGTGACCGGAACTTCGACACTCTCGAAAGCGAAAACTCTCCTTTACCGGCAGGGGCATAGCGGGGGAAACACGAGGGCGGTCAACCTGATCAGGCTTGCGGAAACCGCCCTGAAAAACGGGAATTCTATAGCGGCGGAAGACTTTGCCAGGAAAGCGATCGCATTGTTCGATCGCACGGGGGAGGCCTTTCCTGCGGAGAATGACCGCCCGAACCCTGTCCTCGAACGGCCGAAACCCGTCCTCGAACGGCCCGGGCAAACTCCGGAGATTAAAAAGCCCGAACAAACGGTTCATACCTACAAGGATTCCTCCTCGGATGCGGGTGTGTCGTTTTCCTATCCCGCGCAGCTTTCCGGCTCGCAATCCTTTCTCGCGGTTCCCGCTCACGAATACGAACACGTGCGAAGGCGGATCGGGGAGGCGACAATGAAAGGGGAACGGGTGATGGTTTTAGTTTCATATAAACTCAGATTCGATCCTCAGACGGGCCAGGCTTATCTGGCGGGAGGGAGAACCCGCACGATCAGCCTTTCGAAGTACAAGCCGGTAGAAAACGCTCGGCATCGAGTGGATGTTTTCGCCTAAATATCTATAGCCGGTGTGTATCTGTTTCCGTACCCGGACGGATAACCACCATGTTATCCAGCAGTTTTTCATTCTTGCTGTAAATGAAGTAGCCGTCGAGTGTTTCCCCGCCGAGTAACGGGGGAAGCCAGAGCCGGGCGTCCTCCCACATATTGTCATAGGGGATATCCTCCTTCAACATCCAGAAGGGAGTCGCTTCGTCGGTCTCTTTCATGGTACCCGTCCATCGATAGGCAAAAAATACCGTACAGAAAAGTGAATAACCGGAGAGAAAATAAAAACGGAGTTCGGCCTTTTCCCGCACGTCCTCCGGTACCAGTCCGATTTCCTCTTCGGTCTCTCTCCGGGCAGCTTCAATCGCCGTTTCTCCTGCCTCGAGTCTCCCGCCCGGCGCATCGATTTTTCCCGCCCCCAACCCTTTTTTTTTCCTGATAAGAAGGACGCGGCCATTGTCGACGATAAAACAGAGTGCCGCGCGTTCCGTGAATTGTATGGTTTCCCACCGGAGGTCGTTGATCTGCATCCGTCTCGTCCTACAGGGAGAATTCCCCGATTCCCTCCCTGACGACCTCGATCGACTCCCGGGTCATGTCGACCACGGTCGAAAGTACTTTCGGAAGGGTCTCCCCCGTGTCCAGGATCAGGTCAATGCCGTCGATATATTCAAGTTCCCAGCCGCTTTCGAACAGCGCTTCCTCCGTCGTCGCCGGATCCTGAGGTTTTTGACGGGTAAGCCATTTCGATGCGGTGGTGGTAAAGATCGGATGGCCGATTGTCTCGACGATTTTCAAAGGAACAGGATGGGAAGGAATACGGACGCCTATTTCAATACGTTTTGTATTGACGATTTTCTCGATTTTTTGCCGGGCCGGAAGAATGAAGACGAACGGCCCCGGCGTATGTTTCTTGATCAGTTTAAAGTGGAAGTTGCCGAGGTACGCGACCTGGGATATCTGGGAAATACTGGAACAGATAAGGGTGAACAACTCCTTTTTCCGGTTTCCTTTAAGCCGTCTCAGACTCTCGATACCGCGGTTAGAGTTGATCGAGCAGCCGATTCCCCAACTCGTATCGGTCGGGTAGGCGACAAGTCCCCCGTCCGAGAGAATAAAGGCGGCTTTTTTAATGATTTTTTCATCGATGCTCGTCGTATATATATATTCGATCATACCTGACTATGCATCCCCCGTCACTGTTTTATGTTGAAGTCTCGTTCTGCATTCTTCGAGAATTTCTCGAGTCCTGGTTGCTCCGATACGCGTGGCACCGCTTTTTCGCATGGCAAGCAATGTATCGAGATCCCGTATGCCGCCCGCCGCTTTGACCGTCACATGAGGGGGGGAATACTTCCGCATCAGTTCGACATCCTCTATTGTCGCGCCGCCTGACCCATACCCCGTCGATGTCTTTACCCAATCGACGTTGAGTTCGCCGCAGACGGTGCAAAGCCTGATTTTTTCGCCTTTCCCGAGGTAACAATTTTCAAAAATAACCTTTATTTTTTTCCCGCTTTCGTGGACGAGCGAGGCGACGGAAGCGATTTCATTCGTCACATACTCCCAGTCACCGCTTCGAACCTTACTGATATTGACCACCATATCGAGTTCCACGGCGCCGTCACGAAGCGCCTGTTCTGTTTCCCTCATCTTGACGATTGTATGGTGGGCCCCGTGAGGAAAACCGATCGTTGCCGTCGGTTTTACCGGGCTTCCTTCGAGAAGGCCGGCACAAGACCGGAGGAAAAACGGCATGACGCAGACACTGGCGACCCTTTCACCGCGTGCGTACTCAATCCCTTCGATTAATTCTTTTTCCGTCAAATACGGAGCGAGCAGTGAGTGATCGATCATACGGGCGATCATGTCACAGGAAACATCCACAAGCCCCCCTTTCTTGTTCACGAACACCGTGACCGTCACCGTACGATGATTCGCGCAGGAGAAAAACACCCCTTCTATGGTATTAATCATGAAACGCACTCAATGTCAAGGATGGAAGGGGACGGCCCGCGTGTCGCGATTGCCAAACGATGACCGCGGGCAGGCGGATATATCCGTCTGCCCTCCCGTTTTATCTCTCTTCCAATGCTTGTCCAGAGCATGAAAATTGAGTATGCTTAACAGGGGGAAACAGGAATGAATGTAAAACGATATAAAACGATTATTTCATCGTTTTTGATCTGCGGTATGGGCCTCGCGGGTCTTCTCAATATGTCGCAATGTCTGAGCGTACGGGTTGAGGATTTCTCACCGCGCGGATTGCCGCCGTCCACGGTGGCAATCGTACAATCACGGGAAGCGAAAGCGGAAGATATTACCGAATCCGAAATTGCGTCGATGGTCCGTGAAGCGGTCGGTATGGCGGGCGGATTCAGCGACCTCGTGAGGGACGGGGATGTGGTCGTTATAAAACCGAATCTGGTGACGGTGAATGATTACACCCTCCCCGGATGGGGGGGGAGGCCGCTTTCCCCCGAAGTCAACGGTACGACAACCGATTACCGTGTGACAAAGGCGGTCGTACAACTGGTGAGGGACCTGAATCCCTCGGGGAAGGTTTTTGTCATGGAAGGTTCATCGATATTCACAAAGCAGGCCTTTCTCCACCATAAATACACGCACTCAACGATTCCCGGTGTCGATGAGTTTATCGCCATCGAAGAAGATTCGGGGGGGTACCGGGAGAAGGATTCCGATAACCTCATCAAAGTGGCACATGAAAGCGGACGCTTGCACAAAGAGTATTATGTCAACAGGCGCCTTGCGGAAGCCGATGTCGTTATCACGATCCCCTGTCTCAAAAATCATTGGCATGCGGTAATTACCGGCGCGATCAAGAACATGGGAATCGGCGCGACCCCCGGTAATATTTACGGCAATTCCCGCGAACACCCCGGAAGAAACAGTATGGTCGATCATGAGAGTATGGACCTTCATTACTGGATCCACGATTATTATATGGTACGTCCGGTCGATTTTATCGTCATGGACGGGTTGCAGGGAATACAAAACGGTCCCACACCGTCGAGGGAAATAAGCGGGACAACGGATATCAGCCGGGATCAGATGAATATGCGGCTTATCCTCGCGGCCGGCGACGCGGTCGCCGTCGATACGATCGAATCTCTCATTATGGGATGGGATCCCTACTCGGTCCCGTACCTCTGTCTCCTCAATGCCGATGGCGTGGGAAATATCGATACCGCGAGGATCAACGTCAAAGGCAAAGAGGTCGATGAGGTTAGAAAGCCTTTTGAGGGAAGGTCGGCCAATCCCGCGTGCAAAGGTTCGAGGATAACGGATACCGCCGGTCCCCTGATCTCGATAGCCAGGGCGGTAGTCACGGACAAAGGCCTTTCCCTGAATATCCGCCACGATCAGGATCTCCACGCCGTACGGCTGTTTCTCGACGGTTCGCCGGTCGGCGGACAGATACGTGAAGGGTTTACTTCCCTATCGATACCAACGGACCTGACGGAAGCGGAACGGCTTACGGTTTTCGCATACGACAGGTTTCTCAATAAAACGGTAAAAACCGTGTTCCTGCCGCTTCCCGGAGAAGGAATACATGAAGCGGTCAGAACCGATTCACCGCCTGTTATCGATGGAAAGGCGGATGAACGCTTTTGGGAAAAGGCGCGCTGGTACCCGATCGACCGTCTCTGGCTGGGGTCGCTCGACGGCGAATCTGATTTTTCCGGCAGGTTCAAGATAAGCTGGAATGATCGCCGCCTGTTTCTTCTTGTTGAAATTGAAGACGACGTTTTAAGCGATATTCGGACCGATCCACTCGATGAATACTATAACGACGATTGCCTTGAATTGTTTATCGATGAAGACAAATCGGGGGGAATCCATACCGCTTCCTATAATGCGTTCGCCTACCATATTTCCATTGCCTATGACGTGGTCGATCTTCATACGGATTCGAAACCGCGAGTCTATCACGATCATATCGAAGTGAAACGAAACTCGACCGGCAACCTCTCCATATGGGAAATGGCGGTGACCGTATATGACGAAAACTACCGTTACGGAGAAGACAATCAGCAGGTCGTCCTTGTGGCGGGGAAAGAGATGGGCTTCGCGCTTGCTTATTGCGACAGCGACGCCAGCGGCAGGAGAGAAAGTTTTATCGGATCGGTATATATCGAGGGTGAGGATAAGAACCGCGGGTGGATCGACGCGGATGTGTTCGGCACGCTTATTCTTACCGAATGACCGGATTAAAGCGAACAGATGGAAATCGTAATCAACAAACTCTACCTTATCTTCCTTGATGCGGGGAAGATGCTCGTTTCACTCGGCCCGTACCTGATCGGGGGGGTTATCATCGGCGAACTGATCAAACTCACCGACTGGGAAAAGGCGATTCGTCTGATCTTCACCTCCTCACCCGTTCTCTCAATCATTGTTGCGACAATTATCGGTATTCTGTCTCCGCTTTGTACGTATGGAACCGTTCCCATCGTCGTTCAGCTTCTTTCATCGGGTGTTCCCCCGGCCCCGCTTGTCACTTTTCTCTCCGTTTCCTCACTTATGAATCCGCAGCTTTTTATCATTACCTGGGGCGGGCTGGGCGCGGAGATCGCCCTGGTCCGGCTGCTTTCCGTTCTTGTTTTCGGCATCCTCTTTGGCCTGATTGTACGGCTTGTCCCCGCAGGGTTCATTCTCAATCCGACCGTTTCGGGCGGCCGTTCTTTTCCCGGAAGGGGGGCCGCCGGTCAAAAAAAGCCTTTCCGTGTACGGGATTTCTTAACATCGGTCTGGAAAAACCTTCAGTTTGTCGGATTTTACGTCCTTATCGGCATTATGGCTGGGTCGGTGATAAAATACACGGTTCCCGCTTCTTTGATATTTTCCCTTTTCAAGCCTGGGGAATTCTACGGGATATTCGTCGCTTCGATTCTCAGTGTCCCCCTCTATGCCTGCGGGGGCGGAACGATTCCCCTCATCCGGGCGCTTATAGATCAGGGAATGAGTAAGGCATCGGCTTTGGCCTTTCTCTTTGTCGGACCCGCGACGAGGATCACCCCGCTTATGGCACTCGCCTCGACGATAAGGCCCATTTTCCTGTTCATCTATGTTACCGTTATCATTTTGTACGCGCTGCTGTTCGGTCTGGTCTATCCCGCCTGATGAAAACGCCTTCCGCCTTGCCGAAACAGGCGCAGGGGACTTGTTTTTATCGGGAGTGTATCATATAGTGACAGGCAGGTATTTATATGCATCACAAGAGGTAAGAAAAGGAGATAACGGCATGTCAAAGAAAATTACTGTCATCGGAACGGGATATGTCGGGCTTGTCGCCGCTGTCGGCCTTGCGGACTTCGGCAACAGCATTACGGGGGTGGATATCGACAGTGAGAAAATCGATAAACTCAACAAGGGTATTCCGACCATTTATGAAACGGGGATTGAGGAATATCTCAAACGCAATATCAAGGCTGGACGGCTTACTTTCAGTACCGACCTCGGCGGCTCGATAGAAAAAGCCGACGTTATTTTTATCGCGGTCGGTACCCCGTCGAAAAGCGGCGGCGAGGTGGATATGTCCCAGATAGAGGCGGTCGTCTCGACGATCGGTGAGCATCTTAATTCATACAAGGTCATCGTCACGAAATCGACGGTCCCGATCGGTACCAACAGGTGGATAAAGACGGAAATAGCCGAAAAGACGGGTTCGGAGGATTTCGATGTCGTCTCGAACCCGGAGTTTCTACGTGAAGGCAAGGCGGTCCACGATTTTTTTCATCCCGACAGGATAGTGGTCGGATACGAGTCAGAGAGGGCGCGCGATTACATGGAAGATATCTACCGCCCCCTGTACCTGATACAGACGCCCTTTGTCTGGTGCAATCTCGAAACGGCGGAGCTTGTCAAATACGCTAGCAATACCTTTCTCGCGATTAAAATCACCTTTATCAACCAGATGGCGAACCTTGCCGAAGTCATCGGCGCCGATATACATATGATCGCCCGGTCCATGGGGATGGACGGACGAATCAGTCCGAAATTCCTTCACCCCGGCCCAGGCTACGGGGGAAGCTGTTTTCCGAAAGACACGAAGGCCCTCTCCCATATCGGCGACAAGTACGGCGTTGATATGAGTCTCGTCAAGGAGGCGATAGCGGCAAACGAGCGGCAAAAACTTTTAATGGTCGAAAAGCTGAAAAAACTGACGGGTACGGTCAGAAAGAAGACGATTGCGATATTCGGTCTCGCTTTCAAGGCGGAAACCGACGATATCCGCGACTCCCCCGCTGTCTCGATCGTGAGAAAACTGCTCGAGGAGGGGGCAGTCATAAGGGCCCACGATCCAAAGGCGATCGACAACTTCAGGCAGTTGTTCAAGGGGCCTTCGATCTCATATTTTACCGATGAGTTCGAGGCGGCGAATAACGCCGATGCGATTATCATCCTCACCGAATGGAACGAATACAGAAACCTCGACCTGAAGCGGCTGCGAAACAAGATGCGCGAGACCATCATCCTCGACACGAGGAATGTACTGGATATCGAGAACGTGAAACAAGCCGGATTTACTTATCTCGGTCTCGGCAGAAAGTAAATGATGCCGTTTCCCTGCCGGGGGACGGAGAACATTTACACGGTCAGTCTTCGACAACGTGGGTGGCAAACTCCCCTTTTGAGGAGCTCCACTTTTCCCTGTCCCAGGAAACGGTCGGTGTGACGCATGCCGAGGCGGCATACCCCATCTCGATCGTGTGGTGCGTATTGTCGTGGACAAAAAGTCCCTGGCGCCCGAACGAGACAATACGGGGGAGACCGTCGAGGTATGCCTCGACGGTATTGATTTTCCTTTCGAAGACAAGGTCGTACGACGGATAGGCATGGGCGGTCCGTCTGACAAAGCTTTCCTTTACAAGGTGATCCACCCCGAGGCCCACGCCGGCGAGATCCCTGAGAACCAGCCCGGTAATCTCCTTTTCGCAGGCGTTCCATAATTTCCCGCCGACCTCGCACGGTATTTCCGCGCAAAGTCCTGTTAGGCCTTCGGGAAGGACGGAAGCGCTGTAATTTTTAGGTTCCGAAAGCCTGGAAAATACAAGGGCTTTATCGGGGAAATAATGTGCGTCAAAGGGGGTAAACTGCCGTGTATCGAGAATAAGGTAACAAAAAAGCATCCCGCGGTACCCGATGGCCGCGGCCGCTTCGCGGACGTCCGTACCGGGGGCGGGACTCATTGCGTTGAGGAGATCGGTAACCGGAATTGTCGAGAGGAGAAGGTCATAGCCGATTTTTTTGCCCCCCGATGTCGTAACCGCCTGTTTCTCGATCACGATTTCGGCGAGTTTCTCGGAAAGAAGAATCGTTCCCCCCATGTCGTTTATTGCATCGGCAAACGCGGAAACGAGCTGCAGGAATCCCTTTCTGGGATAATAGAACCGCCCCGCACCTTTTTTTCTGAAAACGGGAATAATCGAGAGTACTTTTCGTATGATCTTTCCGATACTGTCGGCCGATACACGCCGTTGCGCCTGGATATAGGAAAGCTTCTCGGGGGGGAGCCCCCAGAGTTTTTCCGCGTAGGGAAAATAGAAATCGGTGCAGATCGTCTTTCCCAGGCCGGCCGAGAGAACTTCGGCGAAGGTGTCCGGGTTTGAAACACGCTTTCTGAACGGTTTAGCGAGCATATCGGAAAGTATACCGATAAAAAAGGCGGGCGGAAGCCGGAAGATGAAATCGGTCATCTTCAGCGGAAATTTTACGAACCGGTCGAGGAGAAGGATACGCCCGTTCCTTGGCCTGTCGAGGAGGTCGTCGCCGAGAAGACCCCGGATATCGTCCAGAATATCCTTACGGGTCGTGGGATGAAGACGGTGACTTCCGTAATCGAAGATCAGTCCCCTGTACTCGAAGCCTGAAGCGAGTCCGCCTGCCGCCGCCTCCTTTTCGATGATCGTCAATTCGATCGATTCACCGAAGCGACGCAGCAGGGAGTAACCGCAGGCAAGGCCCGCAGGACCCGCACCGGCGATAACGATTCTCTTTTTTTGTTCATTCATGGTTTGTTCCGTCACTTATTGTACCAATGTTCTCGGTAATCGTACATCCGAAAGATAGTGTGGAAATACCTTTCTGTCAATATAGACATCGTACCAGAGCATATAATTGAGTAATCCCCAGAAAAACCGGCCGTGATCCTTTTTAAGACCGATATGTTCATCCCAGAGACGCCTGATGCCCCCGGCATTGAAAAGCCCCGTTTTTTCGAGTTTTTCCTTTGACATGGATTGCTCCGCGATTTCCCGCAACTCCCGGCGGAACCAGCGTGAATACGGCATTTCGAGTCCGACTTTTTTCTTGTTGAGAATGCCATCCGGAAGAATTCCGGCTAAGGCTTCGCGGAGAAGATGTTTCTTGCGCATTCCTTTCATTTTGTATTTCACCGGCACTGTCGCCATGAAACCGACAAGCTCGTTGTCGGTAAAGGGAACCCTCGCTTCGAGGGAGTGCGCCATTGTCATCCTGTCGTTTTTTATCATCAGATCGTCGGGCAGGTGATAGGAATACTCGATATACATGAGTCTGTTCAGGTCGTCTTCCGCGTCGCACGCATCATATGCTTCGCGGAAAAAGCATTGCGATTCTCCGAATGCGGAAAAACGTCCGGGCCCCTTAAGTATTTCCTTTTTCATTTCTTCCGAGAGGACCGCGCGCCAGAAAAAATGTGAGTGGGGGACATCGTATTCGGCGCCCGCGGTAAAGCGTTTTGCCTTGAAATCGAAACTCAGTTTTTTATGCGATACCGGAAGCATGTATACGAGCGGGCGTATGACGCCCCTTCTGAGGGCACCGGGAACGAGGCGCCTGTAGAGGGACCGCATCTTGTATGCGGCATAGGTGTCGTATCCGGCGAAAATCTCGTCTCCCCCCTCGCCGGATAAAAGAACGGTCACATAATCCTTTGCGCATTCGGAAAGGAGGTATGTCGGGATCGCCGAACCGTCCGCATACGGTTCATCGATGGAGACAAGGTATTTCGGCAGAAGTCCGAGTACCTTTTCCGGCGTGACGAGGACCTCATGATGAACCGTACCGATATCATCGGCAACGATCCGGGCAAAGGGGGATTCGTCAAAGCTTTCGTCTTGAAAGGCTAAAGAAAAGGTGTGAAAATCGGCATTACCCCGTATACGGGCCATGAGTGCGGTGAGTGCGCTCGAATCCATGCCGCCCGATAGCATCACGCCCACCGGAACGTCGGAGACAAGCTGCCGTTCGACAGCCCCTTCGAGGTACTCGAGTGTCAGCGCCACGGCGTCGGATTCCTTCATCGCCGCATCGACCCGGTAATGGATATCGAAAAACCGTCTGATTCGCGGTTCCGGGTTTTTTATACCGACCTCACAGATATGCCCCGGCCTGAGTTCGCGGATGCCCTCGAATGCCGTCAGTTCGCCGGGTATATAATCGAAACCAAGAAAGTGGTAAAGTCCTTCAAGGGATGGTGAGGGTTCGTAATACGGACATGCGACGAGGGCTTTGAGTTCCGAAGCGAACCAAAATATCCCGCCCGAATACATATAGAAAAGCGGTTTGATGCCGTAGGGATCGCGCGCAAGGAAAAGGCTTCCGGTGCGTGAATCCCAGATGGCAAAGGCGTACATGCCGTTCAGTTCTTCGGTGAACCCGCTTCCCAGCTCTTCGTAAAGGTGGATGAGAACCTCGGTATCCGTTCTGGAAGCGAACCTGTGGCCGTTCGCCTCCAGGCGGAAACGACGCTTCAGGTCACGAAAATTATAGGTCTCACCGTTATATGCAATCCATATACTTTTGTCTTCGTTTGACATCGGTTGCCTGCCTGAATCGGTAAGATCGATAATTGAAAGCCGTTGATGGTTAAGGCAGCATCTCCCGTCATAATAGAGACCGGAAGCATCCGGTCCGCGATGACGAAGAAAGACCCCCATATCGGCGCACATTTTTTCAAGTTTCGGATCTTTCCTTCCGCCGCCGGGATTAAAAAAACCGACAAAACCGCACATATTCTTCCTTTCGAACGCTTCCCTGACAGAAATGTAAACAAAAGAGGCTAAAAATGCAAGCCGTACGGGTCGTTAATACGCCGGATTCACGCACGTCGTCCGTCTTCTTCCGGTGCCGGAATGAACACTTCTTCCTTGACCGGCTTTCCGAAATCATATACACTATGCCGATGGATCGCCCGGCGGGCGGCCGTATTATTGACGTTGTAAAAGTAAAGGAAGACTATGGGACCTTACAGTAAACGGCATGTTGTCATGATGGCCTTCATGCTGATCCTCCCGCTTCTGCCTGTGTCGGCTGGGAATCTGCTCGTCAATCCCGGGATGGAAGAAGGCGATTCGATTATTTCGCCCTGGCAGATATATACGTTCACTCCGGAAGCGAGTGATTTTTTTATCGAAAAAGGCAATGCGAAGGGTGGTGAACATTACCTTACCATCGTCAACAGGGGCGACAATGATGCGCGGCTTATTCAGCGTATTGCCGTCGAACAACACGCTTCCTACCGGATATCCGGGTGGATAAAAACGGAAGGTGTCGCCGAGAGTAATATCGGTGCGAATCTTTCGCTGAACGATTACTGGTTCATTTCGCAGGACGTAAAGGGAACAACCGCAGACTGGAAATATGTCGAGTTTTACTTTACCGTCGAAGACGATATCGCAGCGGTCGAGGTCGCCCTGCGGCTCGGGGGCTATGGGGCGATAACGACCGGAAAAGCCTCGTTTGACGACGCCGCGATGGAAAAGGTCGCGACGATTCCGCCGGGATCGATACACTATGTTATTGAAAAGAAAGAGGCGCAGGACCGGCAACAGGTAAATACCGGCGGGGTGAACACAGGAGATCAACGCGGAGGAGGGGGGTGGAAGATCATGCCCGAAACATTACAGTTTATTGCCGTTGCCGTTATCATCCTCGCGGGGATCGCTGTTTTTACCGTTTTTCTCCTGGTCTATAAACCGGAAAAAGAAAAGAGCGGGAAAAGTGAAGCGGGAAGCGGCAAAGCGGCGGATTGAGATGGTTTGAGATTCGGGAAAGCGGTGAAGGTGAAATCCGTTACACTGAAAAATTGTTGAATAATGTAAAGAGTTCGAATCGCGAGTGGGTATCCGTCTTTTTATAGATGCTGAGGATGTGGTTTTTCGCCGTGCCTTCGGAAATGCAGAGAATATCCGCTATCTTTTTTGTCGATTTTCCCTGGAGAATGTAAGAGAGGACCTGTTCTTCACGTCTTGAAATATCGTAGTGATTCATGAAACTTTTCACCTTCAAAGGAATTTTCAAAAGCGATGTTTCAGACAGCCGTCGAACCGATTTCCGATCGTTCATCAGGACACGGAACTTGAGGTCTCCGAATCTGATATCATCCTTGTCCTCGAGTTTTACTTCCTCACATATTCTTCTTTCGTTTACAAATGTCCCGTTTTTGCTTTTCAGATCCTTTATGTAAAGCTCAGTCCCGCGGGTCCGGATTTCCGCATGCTTCCTCGATATATAATCAGGGAGTAATTTCAGGTGGCATTGTTCGTCCCGGCCGATAATGAATGTATATTGGTCAATAGGGACGGTCCACCTGCCGCCTTCTTCCAGTCTGCCTTCAAGGTGCCAGCCGGGTGTCTGGATTTTACCAATCATATACCCTGTTCCTTTCTCAGTATTTTCAATATATTTTAATCTCAATACGAAAAGGCGACAACAACGCGTGGATTTAACTATATACCGGCGATAAAAATATTTCAAGTAACAAAAACGGATAACAAAGCCGGATCGGGCGGTCGCCGCTCGCCGTTAATACGGTGGACCGATCATCAGAATAAAAAAGGCGGAAACGCTACAAAACAGCCAGAAGCTTCCTTTGACAATACCGTTCAATACGGGGTATTTTGTCCCGCTAAAGCGGACGAATGAGGTCCCGGCAAAATAACTGAGCGATATCATGAAAAAAGGCGCGATATATCTGAAGGCCTGGGTACAATCGTAGGGCGAGTAGAGTCTCATTCTGAAATACACGATGAGGGTGACGGCGAAATTGAGCAGGAACACATAACCGTAAGGCGACATATCCTTTTTTCTCAAAAGGATGAAATTGAGTGTAATGACGAGGATAAAAACAAGGTAGAGTGCCATCATGACGACGGCGACATCGGTGAGGCGGTTGAACTCGAAAACACTGAACAGGGATGTACGAATTAACATCCGGAGAAAGAAGGTGTTTTCATGCGGAGCCGCCGATACAAAAGGCCGCTTTAAAAGATTTTCCACCGAGACATGGAAGAGGTTATACGGATTGTTCGGCATGATGTGTCCGAGCGGCGCCACCGCGTAGGAGAGATCCTGCCGGAAGAGGATATAATTGCGGATCTGATAACTGAAGGCGAGGGGGAGGGCTATTATCAGAAAAATAACACCATGTTTGATATATTTTCGTGTGTTTTTTTTATCTTTGAACAATTCAACAAGAAATACGATTCCGCTGACCGGGAAAAGGATTAATGCCGATTTCTTGGTAAGCATCGAGAGAGAAATAAAAACAGCGAGGAGGATGACATTTTTAAGCTTTTTTTCCTGCACCCATGTGATGAGATAGTAGAAGCTGATAATATAAAACATTGCCACAGTTGAATCATTGTTTAAGTAAACGGACATATACATAAACGAGGGATGAAAACTTGCCAGTGCGACCCCAATAAGCAGTACCTGCCGGTCTACTTTTATTTTATCCAGTATCTTGTAGACAAAAATAAGGGTGAGGGAACTGAAAAATACCATAAGCAGTTCGACCGCCCTGAACGCGCCGGCCTCGCCCAGATTGAACAGCCTGGCCGCGTTGTAGGGGATGGCGGAAAGAAAATAATGAACGGGCGGGTGGTATGCCTCATATGTTCCCACATCGGGCAGGGAAAAGGTTTGTGCCGCGTATTTTATGTACTCGAGATGGCTCCACGCGCCCCATAGATCGTGCTGCCTCAAATTGCTATCGGTATAGATGAAATAGGTAAGGCGGAGTGCGATACCCAAGACGATGAGGATGACCGCGACGTTTTTCGGCGTCAATTGATGCGTTTTATAAAGATATGAAGCTGCGCCGATCGCAATAATCAAGACGATGAGAAACGAGAATTGTGTATCATAAAGGGTGATATTATTTGCCTTTGGTATGAAAACGATAAAAAAAACGATAAACAATACCGCGATAAAAACATAGTATAGCTTTCGAAAGGCAAACGTGACGGCCCCTTCAAGTCCCTTGATTTTGTCTTTCAGGAGTTTTGTATACAGGCTGAAGAAAAGTGCGGTAAAAAACAGAAGCGCGGCGAAAAAGAAAGAGAGGTAGAGGCGGTGCGACGCATATCGATCATTATTGACCCTGATGAAATAGTCATTGACGATATTTTCGTCGTAATTGTCGGCAAAACTGAAACTTTCAATCTTCACCCCGTGGGGCCGCGAGGTCACCCGCTCCGCCCGTATATCATCAAACGATACCGTCCCGGTGGAAAAACCCGACCAACCGCCCACCCGCAGGGCGACCGGCATCCGTGTCTGGTATTGCCCGGTGATACCGTACAACTCGACCTTTTCCCAAAGCCCGTTCGTGTTTCGCAAGTCCCTGGAGAACGCGAAAGAGTCGCCAACCGAAATATTGCCGCCCACACCGTTTCTGATGTTTTCGGCTTTTATCCAGGCGGAAAGCTTATAGACGGTATGGGGTTCCACTTCGATGATCTGATAGATCCGCGCGTCGTTATCCCGTTTGTTTCTGACGGTGATATAATGGTTGCCCGAATGTGCGTCACCGGTTTCATAGATATAATCCGTTGTAGCAAGATCTTCGTGGTATGACCGGATATACCACCAGGACGCCCACCCATTGTTTTCTTCTTCGAAGGAGGGGTTCAAAAGCAGATTTTCATCCGAAAATACCGGTATTGAAGAAAAAAGGAAAATGACCATGATAACGGCAAAGACTCGTGTATCCATTGTATCCGCCTTCTATAAAATGATAACTGAATAACAGTATAATCTTTCAGGTATTATACGGTGTCGTATCCAGTACCGTTTGTGGATTATCATTAATAACCCCGTTTCCCGGCGACTTAACGATACAATAGATATCCGTCAATTACCACCGGGTTCCGGCATTGGTTATGTTATATGAACGTCCTGTCCGTCAAGCGCGCGATTCCTCCTCAGTGGACTACCTGAACAGTGCCGTGCCGGAAGCTAGGGCTTCTATTTTTTTGAATCGCCGGGTATCCCCGGATTCTTCTGGATATACCCCTTCCAGTGGGTTTTATAATTCTGAATTCTCCCCTGTGCAATCCGGCGTGAGAGTGCATCCGACATCATTCCGATAAGGAGAATGATAAGACCGCCGAGCAGCATGATCAGGGTTGTCCCCGAAATAACCGGTTGGGAGAAGAAGAGAACGCCCGCTTGCTGTGCTTTGACAATGCCAAAATATATATCCAGGCCGAACTTGATCAACCCGGTCGTAAAACAGAGGATAAAAATGGGAATAAATACTTTCAATGGATTGAAAAACATCGAAAGCCGAAGAACCAGGACGATAAAATTGAAAAAATCCCAGGGAACGATTTTTGATTTTCCCCGGCGTTTATAGTAATCGATGGGGAGGTACTCGATTTTAAAGTCATCACTTATCGCTGCGACGGTGAGCGTTGTGGTGAATGAAAACCGGTCGGAGAGAATGGTCAAATACTGGTTTACGAACCGTTTCCTGAAAACTCTTAGGCCGGAATTCAGGTCCCTGATTTTCTCCCCCGTGACAAACTGTGCGAGTTTTCGGAGAAACCATTTTGCGGGCTTTCGTAACAGCGGAATTTTGACATCCTTTCCCGTCCTCTCTCCCACGACCATGTCCGCATTATCGATATGGGCAAGCAAGTCGGGTATTTTCTTGCAGGGATAGGTTCCGTCCGCATCCGTTATGACAATCGTTTCATAGCGTGCCTCATAAATCCCGGTTTTTAACGAAGCACCATACCCCCTGTTTGTCAGGTGATGGAAAACACGGGAACCTGCTTCTTGTGCTATATTGGCGGTATTGTCCTTTGAAGCATCGTCGACGACGATGATCTCGAAGATAATTCCCGCCTTGTTCATAACGTCCTTGATACGTTGAATTTCTTCTCCAATCGAGGTTTCTTCATTGTAGGCGGGAATGATGATTGAAACAGGTTCGCTATACTGCTGCATACGTTTCTCCTTTTTGGAACCGGATATCCAATAGGGTGATAGTGCCAGGACCGCTATTGAGTTTGTGAGGCTTATTGTAAACAAGAGTGCTTTTGATGTCAAGGGAATGAGTCTTGGGTGCGTTTACCGATTCTTTTGTCATTTACGGTTGTTTAGCTTTTCCGCGATGACCGCCTGTATCTTTTCATTGAATGTAAAGGACCTGTGCATGATGAAATTATAAATGAGAACAACCGCCGTTGTCATCATCCTCGCAACTAATTCGTTTATAAAAAGCACTTTAATCAGCAGGAACATGAAAAGAAGCGTAAGGCCATAAGAAATCGCCATAATAACGGCATACACGGCCATCTGATAGCCGATCGTCTTTACCTTGTCCCTGAAATTGAAAATCTTGTTTAACGTATAGTTGGTCAATCCACCGAGGGTATAGGAAACGATTACCGAAATGTACGGATCGAATCGCAGTATTCTTGTGAACAGATAAAAACTCCCCCAGTCGACAAGTGTTGCAAGGCCGGCCAGAGGAATATAGGTGATAAACTGCTTGAAAACGACGGATGTATATATTTCTTTTAGCGATAGTCTGCCCACAATACCCCTTCTTTTTCACAGAATGTTGGTACCATAACAGGCATCGAAGGAATTGACAAGAGGCAAAGAGACGGGGGGTATATGACTCCCTTATAATGATGAAAAGACGCGTGCCGGGATGATCTTCCGGGGACTATACCGGATTTCAACTGGCCGATAATCCCTGAATTGGAACGGATGCGTGACATTCCGAACACTTTCCCTCTTCGATTCCGACGATCGAGATCCGGTACCCCGCCCGCCGGATAAGAAGCGCGTGACATTCGGTACAATAGGTATTAGTTTCGTTTGCTCCCACATTACCCAGATAGACATAATTGAGATGGTTCCGGGCCGTATCGGCAAGGTGTTCGATCGTTGCTCTGCTTGTGGGCGGAATCGAGTATTCGTATGTCGGATAATAGCATGAGAGGTGGAAGGGAATATTTTTGTCGATGGACGCGAGAAAAGAGGCAATCGCGCCTATTTCTTCTTCACTGTCGTTTTTGGTCGGAATCACCAGGGTTGTCACTTCGATATGTGCTCTCCCTGCGGCCAGAGAAATGAACTCCTTTACTTCGGAAAGTCCGCCTCCGATTTCCTTTTTGTAAAAATCGGACTGGAAGGATTTCAAATCGATATTTGCGGCGTCGATGACCTCAAGGAGTTCTTCTGCGGGTCCCGGATTCACATACCCGTTGGAAATAAGAACATTTTTCAGGCCATATCTGTGCGCGATTGCAGAGGTATCCAAGACATATTCACTATGCACAAGGGGCTCCGAATACGTATAGGCGATTCCGAACGAACCGCGCGATGACGCAATATCGACCAGTTTTCGGGGAGATATATATTCACCGCTTTCACTCAGTTTTTGGCTGATGCTGTAATTCTGACAGAAAGGACACCTGAATGAACACCCCCAGAATCCGACAGAGAGGATGCTCCTGCCGGGGTAGAAATGATAAAGCGGCTTTTTTTCAACCGGGTCGGTCGCAATACCGGAAAGCTTCCCGTAATAGGGTAGATTCATGTCTCCGTTCCTGTTTAACCTCACGCCGCATATACCCCTTTTCCCGTCGGCAATCAAACAGCGATGCGGGCAGAGTAGACATTTAATCTTCTTTCCGTCTTTTTTCTCGAAAAATCGGGCTTCCATGAGTCACCTCCTTGGCGTGGATACCATGATACTCTTTTACCGTCATTTTTCAAGTACAAAAACGAATACAGGCATGATCTCACACATTATTAATAAAAAAGCGCCGTGGATCACTTGTAAAATCGAATTGTGAGTGATATTGTTGTTTGACTAAGGAGGAATACCATGTATCAACTTGTGATACCGCTCGGGATCGCTACGATTATCTGCCTGATAATCACCTTTCTTCTCGGGCTTCGGACACAGCTTGTCAAGGCCGGCCTGCGTGTAAAAATACATATCGGATTCGCTATCACGACACTTGTTCTGGCGGTCGTACACGGGGGTATTGTCATCTATTATAATCTTATTGTATAATTAATGCGGCATCCGTGATAAAAGACGGAACAGAGCGTTTATATTATTGCAAGAGAGAGGAGCGTCATGGCGGTAAGACACGAACAGAGGCGGCTTCGGGAGATTATCAGACTCGGCGCCCAGCTTAATGATTTTCAGGACCTTGATATTCTCCTCGAACGGATCCTCCGTGATGCACGAAGAATAGTAAATGCGGATGCCGGAACAATTTATACGCGTGACGGTGATTATCTCGATTTTAAATATGCTCAGTGCGATACACTTCAGAACAGGCTTCCGCAAGGCGACAAGCTTCATTTTGAATCATATAAAGTGAAAATCGACAGAAAATCGGTATCGGGATATGTCGCTGATTCGGGTGAAATTCTCAATATTCCCGATATGTATGCTATACCCGAAAACTCACCCTATCATTTTGATCCCAGCTACGACAGAAAGAATGATTATAAAACCATTTCCACCCTAACGGTCCCGCTTAAAACAAACAGAAATGAAATCATCGGCGTGCTTCAGATAATCAACGCGCGGGATAAAAACGGAACGATTATCGCCTTTTTGCCCGAAGACGAACCATTTATGATACACTTTTCCTCCCTTGCGAGTATGGTACTCCAGCGTGCGCAAATGACGCGTATTCTTCTCCTCCGTATGATCAGTATGGCTGAACTCCGGGATCCCAAGGAAACGGGCCCCCATGTCAACCGTGTCGGCTCCTACGCGGTGGAAATCTATGAACGATGGGCTACTTATAAAAAAATACCGCGTGAAGTCATCGACAAAAACAGGGACAGTCTGCGTATGGCCGCTATGCTCCATGATGTGGGAAAGGTCGCGATATCGGATACGATTCTGAAAAAAGCCGCCCGTTTCACCGAAGCGGAATACGAGATCATCAAACAGCATACCTATTGCGGCGCGCGGCTTTTTACGCACGCACAATCGGAATTCGACGATGTCGCCACCCAGGTTGCATTGACCCACCATGAAAACTGGGACGGCACCGGGTACCCCGGGTTCGTCGATATCGAAACGGGAACGCCGCTCGAAACCGTCGAGGGGGGTAAGGCGCGGCCGAGAAAGGGTGAGGAAATTCCCATTTTCGGACGTGTTGTGGCTCTGGCGGACGTCTATGATGCGCTTTCATGCAAACGGGTTTACAAGGAACCGTGGAGTGAAAAAGATGTGCTAAAAGAGATAAAGGATCTTTCCGGAACTAAATTCGATCCTGATTGCGTAGATGTTTTTTTCGAATGTCTTCCGATCATAAAGATGATCCGTATGCGTTATCCCGATAAAGATTAATCCATTTAACAAACATCCGTAAAAACATATGCGATACGGGTGGTGAATCGTTCGAAGGACATGTCGGATTTTCCATGTATTTTATAATTATCTTGTATAGTTCAAATAATTTTCTCACCTGTTATCTTGTGTGGAATAAAGATATAGTTGCATATTTATATTAAAAAAACAATGCGGTGAGCTTTTTTTATACGTTAATTAATGTATGAATTATATTTCTGGTAAGGAGTATCGTATGATTAAAGCGGATACGCATGAGTTTCATTTTATCATTCCCGTATCAATGAAAAATAATCTTAAAAACCTGAGTTTCTATGGTTCGACAGGGTCAATGTCTGGTGTTGTCGCCAGGATTGTCTCGTTTATCGATCCTTTGATAACGAAGGAGCATCAGTGGGGCAGACAGCGGATGAGCAGGTATAAGCCCGTATCAAGCCTGCCTGATGAAAAAAGGGAACATATCCATGTCTATTTTCCCGAAGAGATATATCGAAAAATAAAACTGCTGCATTCGGATCTGAATTGTTACAGTATGGCTCAGTTTTTACGGGGGATACTGCGGTTGTTTTTGTGGTTTGTGGAAAGATATGGGGTTGATGTTTTTCAGAAATTCAAGAAGGTATTCAATCGCTTTAAAAGAGAAGATAAAGATTTACGACACGACCCGAGGATGAATCTACGACAATTGTTTAGAATCATCCGGCATATACCGGGTAAAAATCGCCTGGTTTCGATTTATACACACGATAATTCTCCTTTTTGGATACTCCGTTTGTAAATCGATCCACAACACCAGTATCATATACCCACGGAACTACTCGGCCTTTTAATGGTGATCATATGGAATGACGATGCCGTATATCCCTGAAAATAATAGCGCGTTTAATTATTGAAGTGGTAACATTTATATCTGCCGGTAGATTTTTTCTTAATATGCTGACGGATTATAAACAGACACTTAACCCGTATTTCCCGTCCATTTTTTCAGCTTTTTATAATAAAAGGTTCTCGTTTTTTCTGCGATTCGATAAATTCTATATAAGAAGGACCTTATGATGAGATCATGGGCGCCGTATCTGTTTACAAACTTCCCCCCGAATCCCGTTTTAAATCGATACAAGCCGTGAAGCGGGTGATCCGGCTCGTCCGCCGGCGGTATACCGAAAAAGTCGTAGGATGTACAGCCCGCTTGTTTTGAGATCTGCATCCCCCGCCACTGAAGCAGATGATTCGGCATATAGTTTCTGTATCTGTTCGATGATGCGCCATACATATACAGCGCGGTCGTTCCCTTGATTACAATGACTATTCCTGCAACCGCTTCTCCTTCGATTTCGGCAAGAAGAAGTTTTATAGCGGGCGCCCCCTTCCCGTAGTCGTCGGCCAGACGGAAAAGAGATTCATAATAGTGTTCCGAGTGGAGGGCGATCCGGTCGCGTATTCCCGTTTCGCGGTAAAGGGAATACCATTCGGGAAGCCGTTCGATTCCCGTCTCGACGATGTTAACACCCTTTTTTTCGGCAAGCCGTATATTGTAACGAGTCTTGTGCTTCATCCCGGCCAGCAACGCCTCCTCCGTCTGCCGTAGATCCACGATGATCGTATAAGGCGGCTGGATATCGGCGGATGCCTTTACCAGACGGTTTTTAATGAAAAGCGGCACCGGAAGATTTCCCTTTCCCTCCTTCGACCAGGGTAGATCGTAGCGGAGGAAACAGGTATTGGCCGGAAGCAAGGGGCTAACGGCCCCGGAAAGCGCGATAAGCATATCTTCCTTCCCCGATTCAGGTTCCGGAAGAAGGGGGCCCATTGGTATATAGCCGAGGTGAAACCCCAATCCGAGGTTTCTCGTGAGTACAAGAAGGGATGAGTTTATGCCGTTAAAGGAGAGTCGGAAAGGATACGGCTTCCAGCCGAATTGTTGCTTGAATACCGCCCAGAATCCGGTCTGAAATAATTCATCCTGCCCGTCAAGTGATCGTATAGCTGTCTGTTCAACTCGTATATTCATTGCCGTACCCGGAAAATTACGTCTTCCGTATGCAGGGCGGCATACCATGGTTAATCGCGCCCCTTATCCGGACGATGTTGTGGTTGGTATTCCCGACGCCCCGGTATCCGGAGTAAAAGCCCGTCATGTGACCGATCCGTTCTCTACCTTCATTGTTTTCAGGGGACCCGCCGGACTTCTCAGACGGGCGTCGTCGACATAGAGATAATGGTTTTTTACCTTGATCGGTATATCAAAAAACTGTTCGATCGTGATTTCCTCCGGATTCTCAGCAGTATCTTCAGGAAACCCTTCGAGTGTAATCCGGTCGCCGGGTGACGCTTCATCGACGAATATCACTTCAACGACACCCCCCGATTCGGCGGCCAGAAGCATGCCGTTACTCTCGACCCCGCGAAGCCTCGCCGGCTTAAGGTTCGCAGCAAGAACGATGTTTCTGCCCGCGAGTTCTTCCGCACTGTAATACGGGACAAGGCCGGATACGATCACCCGTTGTGAATCTCCCAGACTGATTGTCTCGATATACAGTTTATCTGCATCGGGATGACGGTTTACTTCGATTATTTTTGCCACACGCAGTAAAACCCTGGATATAAACTCGGTACACGTCGACGCTGCCATAATCAACCCTCCTTAATTTCCGGAAATAATGATAAAGGGCAGCCTTGAAATGATCTCCTTCTGCCCATTTTGGTTGTACCTGTAAAGCGATGAATTAGTCAAGGGATATCCGTTTTTCGAAATTTAAGCCGTCGGAAAAGGAATCGGATAACGGTGAGGTGTTTCCTGTGCGGGCGGTGCCGGAATGGTCATGTGAGGTCGAATGATTCATTTCAGTCCGAGTTCGTTTTCCATCTGTACCCGTATCGCATCGATGAACTCTTTTAATCGCTCATTCTCTTCTTTCAATCGCTTTATCTCATAAATCATCCACTCGACGTCCTCTTCGGCGTTTTCGATATCGAAATTATATTCCGACAGGGGGTTGTAGGTTATCCAGCAAAGCTGGTTTTTGTTTCGCTTTCTCCGTTTGAAGAGTTTTTCGAATTTCGTTATCCGGTCGTTTTGTTTTTCCGTGTCTTCCTGTTTTTCCATTATTCCCGCCCTGCCGTTTTTCTTGTCCGGGGGATTATCCGCTTTGTGCCGAAAAGCCGTATGTCCCGGAATACAATCCTGTCTTTTATATGGCTGTACTCCCCGAATCGGTATTGAATCAGAATCATGTCCGTCTCTTTCATTCTATAATACTATACTTCACGGTTTCATACAATCGTTTGTTCATTACCAGGCACCTTTTCATTTTTCCGTATGTTTATGCACACAATCCGAAGCCGGATCGATGTATGATTTTTACCGGCATTTTTTTCTGCGTCTTCATAAGTTTCGAATGAGTCCGCTTGCATCGTCGATAGACGCGCGGCATACTTGACTTAGTTACGGGTATTTCTTACTATGGTAAAAACAATAGAAGCAAGGAGGAAAAATGGCTATACGAAATGTGACGCCAGTCAAGCTTCCGTTCAAGGTAACCCCGGTCATCGTCGTGATTGCCGTTATCGTTATCCTGGCGCTTATCGCCGCATCCACGGGAATCTATCAGGTGGGCGCGGAAGAAACAGCGGTGATCCTCTTCCTCGGGAAAAAGAAGGACGGCACGGTCGGCCCGGGCCTTCATTTCAAACTTCCGTTTGGCATCGAGCAGAATTACAATGTGCTCACAAAGAGGATAATTACCCAGGAGTTCGGTTTCAGAACAAAAAAGGTGGGATTAGAAACTCAATACGCCGAGAATTATCCGGATGAATCAGAAATGCTTTCGAGTGACAAGAATATCGTCGATATCCAGTTCATCATACATTACCAGATCGACGATCCCGTTGCTTGGATCATCAATGTCCAGCACCTTGTCAAGGACGACTATGCCGAGGGGGGGGTCAGGGTGGAGAAAAATCTCCGCAATGAACGGGATCTCTGGTATGAAAAAACAATCCGCGATCTTTCTCAATCAGTCATCAATATGCAGATCGGTGACAGAAACATACGCCAGATCATCGGGAGTGAAACAGAAAGAAACAAGATACAGATAGAAACCCGCGATATGCTGAATACCGTATTCGTCGATTACGAGATGGGGGTAAAGGTAACGGAGGTTGCATTGCGTAACACGCTCCCGCCAAAAGGAAAGGTGAGAGATGCATTCGAGAATGTGAACAAAGCGGATCAGGATAAAGAAAGATACATCAATGAAGGGTATGAGGCGTACAACAAGGCGGTCGAGGAAGCGAAAGGAACGAAAAACAGGATGATCGAAGAGGCGACCGGTTATTCGATCCAGCGAAAGAATATCGCAAACGGTGACATTTCCAGGTTCAATGCGGTACTCGAGGAATACAGAAAAGCCCCGGATATTACACGCGAACGGCTTTACATCGAGATGTTTGAAAGCGTGTTCGGGGGTGAATCCGATACCGATCTCATCGACCGGAACCTGAAAAACTTTATTCCCTTTAAATCGATCGAAAACGCTAAACAGGGAGGTGAATGATGAAAAATATATTGATCTTTTTGGGAGTCATCATCATTATATGTCTTATCGGGGCGGCGTTTACTTTATATATTGTCGAAGAGGGCGAGCAAGCCGTTCTTCTTCGTTTCGGCAAAATCGTTGATATCCAGACAAATGCCGGACTCAAATATAAAATTCCTTTTGTCGACGATATCAGGATATATCCAAAAAAGCTTCTCTCATGGGACGGCGCTCCGCAGGAAATCACCACGGAGCAGACGGAAGCGCAGTTTATCGTGGTCAATACCACAGCGCGGTGGTATATCAGAGACCCCAGGAAGTTTTACGAATCCCTGGGCACGATCAATGAAGCCATGAAGAAACTCGACGACATTATCGACTCGTCCGTCCGTACCGTTATCAACGGGAATCTCCTGACGGAAGCGATCCGGAACACGCAAACACCACTCACCTTCTCCCCGTCGGACTTTCTCAACCTTCATTCGCTTATTATAAAGCTAAAGACGAAAAGCGACCCTGCTTCGGCGCACATCGCTTCCCTGCTTCCGGCCGATGTAGCACAGATGATCACAGGCTACAAGGGAGCCGAAGAGACGGTATCACAGCCATTTATTCAGGCACTTGTTTCCGCGTTCAATATACTCCTCAAAAGATCCGATCTCTATGACAAGGAATCTTTTGCCGATGTGCAGATAATAGAACACACCAGGTCGCTTTTCAACAAGGAAACACTTACCACGGATGAGCAGATGACGCTGAACAGGCTGCTGCTGGAAGCGGCGTTTTCCCACGAAATTGCGATAAGCCCGGTCAAGAAGGGGAGAAGCGTTCTTTCCGCGGAAATGCTCACTTCGGCGCGCGACAAGATGTTTGAACGGGATAAGACAACGGGAAAGATCCTTATCGATGAAAACGGCAAGCCATTGGACCAGTTTGGTATCGAACTGAAGGATATCGTGATCAGGCAGATTCATTATTCGGAACAGCTTCGGGAAAGCGTCTACAACAGGATGATTCAGGAGAGAAACCAGATTGCCGAAAAGACAAGGGCGGAAGGACAGGCGGAAAAGGAAAAGATACTCGGAGAACTCGACCGTGAAGTGAAACGGCTCAATTCCGAAGGGAAAATGGAAGCGGAGCGGATCAAGGGTGAGGCGGACGCGTACGTAACAAAGGTCTATGCAGATTCATACACAAAGAACCCGGAGTTCTTCAAGTTGTGGCGAACACTCGAATCCTACAAATCGATCCTTCCCAATTTCAAAAAGACATTTTCTACGGACGCGGACTATTTCAATTATCTCTACAAATCCCGTGGACGTTAATTCACGCATATATGACATCATAAGCCCGGAGGAAATGACTCTCCCCCGGGCTTTTTTTTGCGCGGCATGCTGTCCGCCGGCGGTTGCTGATAAAATGAGGAATCTGTATTCCGGGCCGTTGCATAACTTCTGAAATCAGTGTAGTCTTTATTTTCATCCTGAATGATTGTAAAACCTCGACGGGAGAATGCGATGAACCAGGACCAGGTCAAAGAAAAACTCCTCCTCCTCGATGAAGCCACGGAGGATTTCAGGGTTATTTTTTCCGGCAAAAAAAGCAGAAAGGTGGACGGGCTTTATCTCCCCGATACCCGGGAAATCATCATTCACAATAAAAACCATGAAACGGACGGTGAACTCATGTATACGGCGATTCATGAGTTCGCCCACCATATCCATTTTACCACATCATCCGTTCCGGTCTCGACAAAAGCGCACACGGTACGTTTTTGGAATATCCTTCATACCCTTCTTTTCAAGGCCGAGGAGAGCGGGATATACAGGAACATTTTTACCGCGAACCCCGAGTTTGTCGCACTCACGAAGACGATCAAGGAAGAGTTTCTCTATAAGAACGGACTTCTCATGAAGGAGTTCGGGGGGCTTCTTGCGCGTGCAAGGGAACTGTGTGATAAATATCATGCGAGCTTTACCGACTATATCGACCGGATTCTGAGTCTTCCAAGAACAAATGCACGTTCATGTATCAAAGTACATGCATACAATATCGATCCCCGTATCGGTTTTGAAAACATGAAAACAGTGGCGGGGATAGCGAGTGAAGAAATACGCGCCAAGGCGGAAAGGGCATTTCTCGACGGTCAGAGTCCGGATATGGTGAAGGTGCAGTGGAAAAGCAGGGAAGAACACGACGACCCCTTGATCAATCTAAAAAAAGAAAAGATGCAGATAGAAAAAAGAATCACACTTCTTTCACAAAGGCTGAAAGAGGTTGTCAAACGGATTAATGAGTGGGATAACGGATAGCGGCAACAATGCCCGTTGCCGGTACTGCTATTCCCCTGCAGGCAGTGCTCCGAATTCTTCGATTTTTTTACCGATCTTCTCTATCCCGTACCGGTAATCCTCTTTCATCCAGTGTTCGTATATCTTTCCGTCCTGTGTCTTGAGTCGGAGACATGCGAACACTTCCGCGTGGCCGGGTGATTCATTCAATGTCATCGATGCCCCGGCAATATCGTCAAAACCGATCTCTGATTTTATATCGAGTTTTCCCCGTTTATCTGCGGTGAGAAAAAGAAATCTTCGTGATGAAAGGCGGACAATTATGTCTTCTTTCCATCGCTTGCCGCTGTTTTCGGAAGCCCGTATTGTGGTGAGGACGACCTCGTCGTCATAAAGATACGATGGTGCTGGTTTGTACCTGTTTTCGGAAAAGAAATCATAGATAAGCTTCATCAAGGAATCCGTATCCGCGGGGTTTGCGGAAAGACCGTGGAAGAGCGCCCTGTGCCCGATCCGGTACACCCTGCTTTCTCCCTGTTCGGTTTCCACATAGATAACAAGTTCGTTCGGGAGTTCGGGATAGTAGTCGAATTCCTGAATCGAGCTTAAATGTATCTGCTCATTGATTTTCCATTCCCCCTTTTGGTGTTCAGGATGGGAAAACAACAATATATTCTCGTTGGTCAGTTTTATCACACCATTCTTTGTCCATATCGACTCGATAATTGTTTCATCCTTTTTCAGATAACCGGGCCGAGAATTTTTATTCCATTCGAGTATCTGCATAAAAAATGCCTTAAGCTCGTCGGAAAACAAAAATTTACTGCCGCTTACCGGAAGCTTATACACCGATGTATTGCCTTTTCTTTTTACGAGAAGGGATATATCATGCATGCAGGGGAAATAATCTATTTCCTCGATTTCATCGACCGGATATGCGGCAATTATTTCGGATTCTCCGATAAGCGGGAAACTGGTGATGAGTACCCTTTGTTTATCCGTCAATCCCAAAACGTATCGTATGATCGTACCCGTTAAAAGCGAGGCAGCAAGGTCCTCATCTTCACGCAAATGGGGTGTCAGTTTTTTTATGATATTCGTTTTAATCGTCAATGCCGCCATATCAACTCCTGTCCCGTTTTCATCGGATATTGCATCAATGTATTAATTTGTAAAAAGAAAATCAAGTCTTTATCGTTAATTATGCTAGGGGGTTTTTCTCAAACCCTACTATATCTTTTTGTGAAAAAAGAAAGCGGTATCAGGTGTTGTTGTCCATATTCCCGTACAACCGTGGATCGACTTCTTTGTAGGGAATTGAAATAATAAAAAGGGCGCCGTAAGAGGGATAACTTTTACATCGTATCGTGCCGCGAAGCGTCTGTGTCACGATATTGTAAACAAGATGAAGACCGAGTCCGGTTCCCCCCTGGGCCCTGCTTGTGGTGAAAAAAGGGTCGAATATTTTCTTTTGAACCGATCGGGGGATTCCCTTTCCATTATCGAAATACCTGAAAAAAAACATCTCCTTGAAAAGGGATGCCTTGACGATAATTTTTCCTTTATCTTTACCGAAAAAACCATGGATGAGTGAGTTAAGGATAAAATTGGTGAGTATCTGAGAAAATGCCCCTGGATAACTGTATATTTCTAGGTTTTTGTCGATTTGTAGACTTATGGTGTGTTCTGTTTTTTTCAATTTAGGTTTGAGGCTCAAAATGACCTCTTCACAATATTCCCTTACATTGAATCGTCTTTTTTCTTCACTCGATTGATCCACGGCGATTTTTTTGAAGCTGCGAATAAGATCGTAGGCACGTTTCATATTTGAAAGGATGAGGGAGGATGCTTCCGTCGATGTGGTGAAATAGTGTTCGAGATCGGACCTCTTGAGTTTCTGATTTTGATAGAGCGTCGAAAGCTCCTTTGTTATTTTATCCAGATGCGAAGCGGCCGTAACCCCGATACCAATCGGTGTATTGATTTCATGGGCAATTCCTGCGACAAGCCCCCCCAGGGCGGCCATTTTCTCTGACTGGACGAGCTTTGATTGGGCTGTTTTGAGTCTCTTGAGTGTATCCTGTAACTGAAAATTCGCCTTTTCAAGTTCTGACGTTCTTTCCTGCACTCGCTTTTCAAGTTCTTCATTAAGCAGCCTTACTTCCGCCTCCGCTTTTTTCCTTTCCTCGTAAAGTCGTGCCAAAAGTTCATTTGCCTTTGAGAGGGCTTCAGTTCGTGCGTTGACCTTTTTTTCATAGGTGAGATAGTTCCTTTGAACCACCTGGACGTACATGGCCGCCTTGAGTGCGACGAGAACGAATTCCCTTCTGGCAAGTTCCCATAAAGAGGTATCCTGCTGGGTAAACTCGAAAAGACAGAGTCCGAGTTGTGTCTGTCCGAAAAAGAGGTCCTCGACTGTAATCGTAAAACGGCGGGCGGAAGGAAGAAGGCCTTCGGGAGTCAGTTTCTTGGTGGGAAACAACCTCCCGTCCTTTTCTATTCTGATCCGTCCTTTTTCATTAAAGGCGAGAATGAGACGAGACAGAACCGGATACTCGCCGACCGCTTCTTCCTCATATATCGAAAGAAAACACGATTGAATACCGATGGTCGGAAGATACTGTGTGAGTGCGTTGGTGAGATTGTCCCTGTCCAGAAATGCGACGAGTTCCTCGATATTTTCCCGCAGAAAATTGATCTCCCGTTCTTCCACAATCTGAAAATAACGGATATCCCGCTCGAATTGTTCGGCAAATGAAAGACTCGCCTGTTCGAGGATGTGATGCAAAAAGGAACGCCTTCGTTCGTCATCGCCCGCTTCATCGATTACTCTTTCCCTTATGATCGAGAACATCTGTTTGATTGAATATCCTTTCCGTATAAAAGAGAGCGGATAGGAAAGCAGCCTGTCGACTTCATCAAGAAAGTCATCTTCTTCTTCTTTTTCAATCGACGTTGCGAGCGCCTGTATCATCTTCTTGATTTCTTTTTTTTCTTCCGGATCGGTGATTTTGAATGTTTTGTTGATGCGGGTGACAATGTCGGTCATCATGATACCGGCAGCGTTTTTGGAAGTCTTTTTTTTCGGGACGGGTTTACTGAAATATCTGGTTTCCCGGGTATCGGTACAACCGCATGAAGCCCTGCGGATGAAGCGTGTCGGAAGGCTGATGCGGTCGGGAGCTTTTTCGCCCTTCATGAGCGAGACGAGTAATTCCATGGCCTTATAGCCCTGTTGATAGATGGGCTGTTCGACGGTTGTGAGGGGAATGGAGAGAAACTCGCATATTTCTTCGTTATCGAATCCGACAACGGCAATGTCCCCTGGTACTTTATAATGGTGCTGCTGAAGGCATGAAATGGCGCCGCGCGCCATCTGATCGTTTGCGGCGAAAATGACGTCGCAGTCGAGTTTTTTTCCGTCAAGCAGTTTGTTCATTGCCTCGACGCCCGATTCGAAAATGAAACTCCCCTCAAATACCAACTCTTCATCCAGTTCCAGCCCTTCATCGGCAAGTATTTTCTCAAACACCTGAAAACGCTGTTCCGCATCGGTATTGCCTTTCGTTCCCTTGATAAAGGCGAACCGCCTGTATTTGTGGTCGTGGATGAGATGAAATAACATGTCCCGGATGCCGGTAGTATTATCCGTTTCAACACAGGGAATGCCCTTGATTTCCTCCGCAATGGTCACAATGGGAAACGGCGAAAACTGGTAACAGAATTTGCTCATTTCATCACGGGATGAAAAACGTTTGATCGTGGCGGCCGAGATAAGAAGACCGTTGATCAGGTCGCTGGTGATATAGTTATAAATGATGTTTTTGTTCATTTCCAACTGGGTTGCTGCGGTGAGATTCCCCCCGATGTAGATGATTTCATTCACATCGTAGTCGCGGGCGGCGTCCGTTGTCCCTTTGATCAAGGTCATATGATAGGCACTGACGGTCCAGTCAATCGCGAAACCGGCAGTAAGGCGTCTTGAATTTGTTGTACTCATCGATCCCTCTTTTAAGTATTCCGATTCATGTATGGAAAGTCAAGTGGTGCGTCAAAAAAGTGAATTCGTAAATTTTTTGTCATTTATTGTGCATTCGAACCTGCTTGTATATCTTCAGTTTTTCGAGTGAGAGTTTGATCGTATCCCGTGCGGCTTCGTTTTCTTCCATATGTGTTTCAAAGTAGGCGGTTATTTCCTTTTCGGAAGAGAGTCCGCTGATGGGGATGAGTGCGGCAAGAATACGTTCATAATGGATCGGGTGAAAGGATTGAAGGGTTTTATTATGTTCGATGAACCAGTCCCACATAAACGATGCCGTAACGGGATTCATTATCATGCCGTTTATCGGGATGTATTTGTTACGTGAAGGAACGTTGTCGAGAATAAAGCCGAGGATGTCCCTCGCAATACCTTCATCCGAAACGCAGCTTATTGCGGAAAGGATCTGCAGCCGTTCGTGTTCGCTTTCGGACGACATGAAGCGTTCTTTCATCCATGGTATCGATTTTTCCGGAGTCAAAAGGACCGCCGCTTTGATCACCGACCTGAAGATATCGGCATGAAGCGGAATTCCGCCTGTCAGTTGCTGAAATTTCTTGAGACAGAAATCCGATGCCGCCTCAGAACCGTAAAAAGCGGCATCATAGAGAAGGGTATCCCTGAGTATCGATGTGGTAAAGCGTTCGTTATCCTCAGGCTGAAAACCGATATGACCCAAAACGGATTCAAAAAGCGATCTCCCCGTTTCACGGATTCTTTCCCTGGATGATTCGGTCAGGATCAAATACGAGACCATAAGGTTCGATGAAATACTCATAAGCGGAAGATAAGCGGATTCTTCACGATAAAACCGGAGAAATTCAAGGTACTCCGTAAATGATTTTTCGCATGAAAGGACCATGGCGAAAAGATCATCCTCACATCCCCATCGGTCTTCCGGAATCAGCTCCTTCAGGGTGATAAGCGATCCGAGTTTGTCATAATGATCCCGATCACTGTAATAAACCCGGTAATATCCGGTTTGTTCGCTGTTGATTTTATAGGAGGTTGTTCCGTCGGGAAGCGCGATCTCCATTTCCGGGTCCTGCATGATTATTTTTATCTGATCGCTTTTCTGCGATCCGTCGAATATGGTAACGGTCAACGGAATGATCCATGTTTGTTCGCTTGATTTTTTTAGGTAGGTAAATCGCTTTTGCGTTAGAAGCAGTCTGTTTTCTTCACGTCGAACGGTGATCATCGGGAATCCGGGTTGTTCTATCCAGCTTTTCATGAGATCGATGACCGGTTCCTGTGAGTTTTTTTCCATCGCCTCCCAGAGATGACAGCTGTCTGTTGATCCGTACGCATGCGTTTGAAGGTAGGTTGTAAGACCGTCGCTGAACTCCCTTTCACCCAGATATTCCTTGATCTGTCTCAGGATACTCCCCCCTTTACTGTAAATGATCGGGGCGGTACTCGCGTTAATCACGATATGTTCTCCGCCCGGTATTTCTATGGGAAATGTCTCATGAAACGCGTCGCGGTGAATTGCCACAGATGTCTCTTCATGGATAAACTGCTGCCATATCTCCCATTCCGGATAATAATGGTCGAGAATGGTAAAACCAAAAAGGGTCGCAAAACTTTCATTTAACCAGAGGTATTTCCAGTCTTGCGGTGTGACAAGATTTCCGAACCATTGATGTACAATCTCATGTGCGATGACTTCACAGATTCGCTTTTCACCCGCCCTGGATGTGATATCCGGATAGTAGAGCAGGAGATTCTCCCGGAACGTGATGGCCCCCCAATTTTCCATGGCACCGAATGCGAAATCCGGGACGGCGATCAGGTCGATTTTTGCAAGCGGGTAGGGGACCCGAAAGTAGTCTTCGCAGAATTTGAGAGCCATGAATCCAAACCTGAGTCCGTATGAGGTATAGGTTTCCCTCCCCGGCACGGTAACGATCCGGATTCTTTTATATTGCTTGTTTTGAGTATATTTGAAATCCCCTACACCAAAAAAGAGGAGGTAGGTCGACATTTTCGGGGTCGTTTCAAAGACGACCCTTTTTTTGTTATCCGGAAGGTTTTTTATCTGACTGACCGGTGTATTTGCAATCGCTTCATAATGTCTGCCGACTGTAAGCTCCAGGTCGAAGGTCGCCTTATACCGCGGATGATCGAAACAGGGGAATGCGCGGCGGGCATCACTCTCTTCGAATTGCGTCACCCCGATATAGTGTGTTGCACCTTCCCAAAGGTATCCGCTTTTATAAAAACCCGCCATATTGTCGTTTATGATCCCCCGGTAATCGATTGAAAGGGTTAACCCGGATTCCGGGGAAAGATACGACTCGAGGCCGTCGGGAATGGTGACAATCAGTGCTTCCTCCTCTTCATTTACTGTAAATCGACATTCCGTCTGTTTGTCTCCAAGTCTCACCGTGCATCGATCGATGGAAAGCGCAAGAACATCGAGTGTTATTGTTTCGAGAATGGATTCAGGTTTCATGACAATATCGACAGTACCGGTAAAACGAAACTCCCCGAAATCCGGTGTTATTGAAATATGATAATGGATGGGGAACGGTTGGTTCATAATGACTCCTGTTGACGATTGTTACCATCAGTATAAGAAAAAGCTTCCTTTAATGTCAAGCTTTCACCCCTCAATACTCGCTTGACATGGAAGCTTTCCGTGATTATGGTTGCATCATCGTTTAACATGGAAAAAACAGGTATGAATTATCAATTTTTCGCGCCATGCCCGCTTTGTATGGAAGATCTACTTCAGGATGAACTTCACAGTCTGGGCATCCGGTCCACGAGAATCACGCAGGCCGGCGTGTCTTTCCGGGCTTCGCTCGGGCAGGCGTATCGTGTATGTCTGTGGTCGAGAACCGCAAGCAGGGTGTATCTTTCTCTTGCGACCTTCAATGTCGAAAACAGGGATGACCTCTACAGGGAAGCGCTTCGCATCAGGTGGAGCGATCATATGAACGAACGAAACAGTTTTCGTATCGATTCCTCTACAAGCGGTATCAGGACGCTGAACAATAACTTCGCTGCACTTGTTCTCAAAGATGCGATATGTGATTACTTTAGAAAACAAAGCGGTAGAAGGCCTGCGGTTCAATGTGAGAAGCCGGACATTGCGATTAACCTGCATATTTCGGGAAACTCGGCGACAATCAGCCTTGATTTTGCGGGTGAAAGCCTGCACAAACGTCGGTACAGAAACATAGGATTAAAAGCCCCGCTCAAGGAGAATGTGGCCGCGGCCATGCTGCTAAGGGCCGGATGGCCGGAAATCGCGGGAAAGGGAGGAAGTTTCATCGATCCGATGTGCGGTTCGGGAACGATTCTGATTGAAGCGGCAATGATGGCCGGCGGGACGGCGCCGGGTTTGTTCCGTGATTATTACGGATGTATCGGTCTGCAATCCCATGACGCGGAAATGTGGAATCAATCCATGGAAGAAGCGAAGAAACGGTATGAAACGGGAAAACCGAAGATTCCCCTTATCAGGGGTTACGATTGTGATCAGCGTGCCGTTGACGCGGCCCGCGAGCATTGTGCAAAAGCAGGATTCAGCGATATTATCGTCATAGAAAAAAGAAATCTTTCCGGACTTTTCGATATCGATTTCAGCGATTTTACACCGGGGCTTATTGCCGTCAATCCGCCCTATGGCCACCGTCTGGATAAACACGGCGATCTCCTTTCTCTTTATGAAAATCTCGGCAGGCTGTTTTCGAAATCTTTTCCCGGATGGAAAGCGTCGGTATTGACCGGACATCAGCATCTGGCTAAAAGCATCGGGCTTCGTGCGTCAAAGATAAATACCATCTATAACGGGACGATCAAGTGTACGCTTGCTTTGTTCGAAATGAACGAGCGGAACAGGTTCGTCCCACTCGCGGAAAAGAAATCGGATAAATAAAAAGAGCGGCACCGTCACAGTGCCGCTCTTGAGGATTACCGATATATCGTATCAGTATACTTCGACAATTGCTTCGACCATGCTGGGTAATGGACCGATATCGGAGCCGGATTCATCACTCAATTGGACTGTCTCGACAATAATGGGCGATGTACCGAGGAAATTCGGCATCCAGGTGATTGTAAGGAGATGGAGGTCGCCGGGGCCTTTGCCGGATGCATCGAATCCGCTTATTGTCATAATGTTCGGATCGACCGATTCGACGCTTGTCACAAATCCGTCAACGCCGGCTGAAACACCGTTGTTGCCGACTTCCGCATGGGGGATAATGATCTCCGAGTCGAAGATGATATTCATTTGATAATTGGTGAGTATCTGTGTTCCAGTGCCGACATAGATATCGGTAGTAAAAGGTTCATATGTCCACATTACCGACTGGGATGCCGGTTCGATCCGTATTTGTCCGGCCGGTGTGATCTGCTGTTCCACAACAGTCACGCTTCCGTTGATTCCCTCGAGAATACCGACTTCATCCGTCAGTTCGTCTGTCATCGCGTTGACGGTTATTTCCATAACCGACGATCCGAGACCGATCGCGTTCCAGTGCGTGTCCAGCACGTAGAGATCCGTTCCCGGACCTTTGCCGGATGTGTCGAATCCCGAGATCCTGACCAGTCCCGCCAGGTTTGCATTCACAGCGGCGACAAACCCGTCAGGTCCGGCTGATACGCCGCTTGTTCCGACTTCGGTGTTCAGGGCAAGGACATCGGTGTTGTATCCGACGTAAATGCCGTACGACGCGAGTTTCTGCGCGCCCGAGTTTACGTGGAGCTGAATGGTGAACTCGGAATCGATACTCACCGTCTGATCTTCCGGTATCGTCCATACCTGGCCGGCGCCGTACATAAAGATCGTCACGTTTACCAGCCCGGTTGACGTTATTCCCTGTCCGTCATTGACGGCGTAATAGAAGGAATCCGTTCCGGAATAATTCGCTTCAGGCACGTAATTGATTTGACCGTTGCGTAATGCGGCCGTACCGTGCGACGGGGTCGTCACTCCTTCGAGGCTCAATGTACCGCCGTCGATATCGTAATCGTTCGCAAGAACATCGATCAGTATCATCGTGTTTTCGTACATTCTGACATTATCGTCGCCTGCTACAGGCCGGTCGTTGACGGAGACAACGGTAATATGAATCTCTCCCGTCTCGGTTCTTCCCTGTCCGTCGTCGAGGCCGTAGTATATGATGTCCGTTCCATAGAAATCCTGATTCGGCGTGTATTCGATCATGTTCTCGTTCATAACGGCGCTTCCGTTTTCAGGTGCTGAGAATCCTGCGATGCTGAGCGTGCCGCCGTCCGGATCGGAGTCGTTCGCAAGTACATCGATCGTTATTGGCGTGTCTTCATACGTTTCCACTTCATCCGTCACCGCAATGGGCGGGTCGTTGATCGATTCGATTGTCACTGTGACCGTTGCAGAATCGGTACCGCCGTTTCCGTCACTGATTGTATAGGTAAAGGTATCCGATCCGTAATAATCGGCCGCCGGTATATAGAGAATGGTTCCTTCACTTATCTCAGCGGACCCGTGTGCCGGAGTTCCGACACTCGCTATCGTCAGCGTATCGCCATCGGGATCCGAATCGTTTGCGAGAACATCAATCGTTACTTCATAATCTTCACCCGTTGTCGCTTCATCATCGGCTGCATTCGGATTGTCGTTTCCGGAAGAAATCGAAACCGTTACGGTGGCCGAATCGGAGCCTCCGTTGCCGTCGGAGACGGTGTAGGAGAATGAGTCGGAGCCGTTGTAGTTGGCGGCCGGT
>JAFGHO010000128.1 GCA_016930085.1 Spirochaetales bacterium | reverse complement strand
GAAAGGAAAACGCCGTCGCCGAACGTTCCGGCAAAAATATTTTCACCGCTTACTGCAAGACTGTAGACACAGGTGTTTGTCAAACCGGCATTGACCGCTTTCCAGCTTTCTCCATTATCTGAGGAAAGGAAAACGCCGCCGCCATTGGTCCCTGCGAAAATATTCGGTCCGCTCGCAGCAAGAGAGAAGACATACGGATTGGTCAAACCGGAATTGATCTCTTCCCAACGATCGCCATTGTCTGAGGAAAGAAACGCACCGGCGCCGTTCGTTCCGGCGAAAACGTATTTGCCGTTTTCAACAATTGATCCGACAAAGGTATTCGTCAAACCGGCATTGACCTTCCTCCAGTTTACACCGTTGTCGGCGGAACTGAAAACTCCCCCGCCGTTCGTTCCGGCAAAGATATTCGGGCCGTTTATGAGGAGAGCGTAGACAAATGTATTGGTCAGGCCCGCATTGACCTTCTTCCAGTTTGCGCCGGTATCGGAGGAAAGAAAAACACCGCCCGGGGTTCCGGCGAAAATATTCGTTCCGCTTACGGCAAGCGTATAGATATATTCGTTTGTCAAACCCGAATTGACCGCGGTCCAGCTTGCGCCATTGTCGGTGGAACGGAAAACACCGCCGCCGTAGGTCCCTGCGACAATCGTCGTCCCTTGCAGGGCAAGGGAATTTATATGGGTGTTCGTCAAACCCGAATTCACCGGAATCCAGCTTGCACCGATATCTGTTGAAAGAAAAACGCCTCCGCTTTCGGTTCCGGCAAACATATTGTCGCCGTTTATGGCGATGGAGGT
Organism: Spirochaetales bacterium; assembly: GCA_016930085.1. Taxonomy (NCBI): domain Bacteria; kingdom Pseudomonadati; phylum Spirochaetota; class Spirochaetia; order Spirochaetales; species Spirochaetales bacterium. Next base: position 57,914 of record JAFGHO010000128.1, on the reverse strand, counting down.
GACATTCATGTATGCCAGACCCGCGGTGACCGCACGCCAGTGAGTGCCATCGCCGGTGATAAGAAAAAAGCCGCTTCCGGTACCGGCGAAGATATTCGGGCCGCTTGCTTCAAGGGAGGAGGTATACGTATGTATCAGCGATGAATCGATCGGCTTCCAGTTCGCACCATTGTCGGCGGAAAAAAAAACGCCGCTTCCGGTACCGGCAAAGATATTCGGGCCGCTTGCTGCAAGGGAATAGACATTTTTACTCGTCAAACCCGAATTGACTTCACGCCAGGTCTCACCATTGTCCGTTGATAGAAAAACACCGCCGCCTTCGGTTCCGGCAAACATATTAATGCCGCTGACCGCGAAGCAATGGATGTAGCCGCCATAGGGGCCGCCGGTCTGTATCCATTGTCCGGAAGACGGGTTTTTGGGAACACAAGATAAAAAAGCGAACAATAGAAAAGACGCGATTAATAGAAGATGAAAGCGTAGAAGAGTCCGGTACATCGTTTTCATAATTTTTTCTCCATGATCGACGCATTCCAATGCAATTTCACAGCGTATAGTTGAATTTCAGGATTAATGTTACTATAGTACCAGAAGATGATTAGAAAAGCAATATCAGGTTCAATCATAATTATTGTATTTATTTTTTTCTTTATTTTTGATGCACATGTAGCTCAATCATCGACGACTCACATATCGATTAAAATAGCACTTATTTTACTGCTTGCAATTATTTCATTTAATTTCATAGGATTTCCTGTAAAGATACTGAATGTAATTAGTGATTGTAACGATAGATAATTAAATATAAATTTCAAGAATTTTATCTATGGGATTTTTATACCTTCAGGTGTTTTAATATCGATTTGTGATTTATTGACCAATATAATTGTTAACCATGACAGAACTCAAATATTTATCGGATATATAAATTCGTTTATTCCCTATATTCTTTCTATTTTATTTGCAATATTATTAACAAAAAACAATTCATACATAAAAAAACTGGAAATGATAGATCAATATTTTTCACCTATTTACTACAGAAAGATATACGATTGTATGCTGGATCAAGTATATATTGAATTGTTGAACAAAGGATTCCTGAGAATCGATGCCGCTGAATCCGGACGTGATCGTTTCCGTCAAAAAACTGCGGACTGATCCCGAAGATCAGGTGCGTAACGTCGTTTTTGATTTTATACGAATGCTTACCGATACAAATGATGTTCTATGAATCTCCGATCGTATCCGGCGCCCATTATTTCAGGCAAAAATAAATTGACTAACCCGTTGCATTACTTTACACTTTTCCGGACAGATATGCAAAGCGTACGATGGAGGTATATATCGTGAGAGAAATATGCAGGGTGTTGAAAAATAAAGGATATTTTACGGTTACGGGGTTTTTTTTGTTTTTGCTGATCTTGGTCGGAACGATATCCGGCTGCGGTTCTTCGGGAAATACCGTCATCGAAGATACCGGCACTTCGGAAGCAGCCGCTGTTGCCGAAGATACCGGCGCTCAGGAAACCGCCGCTGATGCCGAAACTGCCGGTACGGTTGACGATACCTGTATCACCGAAGACACAACAACGTCTCTCTATAAAAAATATGCCGATTATTTTCCGGTCGGCGCGGCGGTCGACTCCCGGTCGTACAAAGACGCCCATGTCTATTTACTGAAAAAGCATTTTAACAGTATTGTCTGCGAAAATGAAATGAAGTGGGAGTCGTTGCAGCCGAGTGAAGGTGTGTTTCGCTATACCGTGGCCGACAGTATCATCGGGTTTGCCGAAGACAATAATATGACGGTCCGCGGCCATTGTCTTGTCTGGCATAATCAGACTCCCCGCTGGGTGTTCCGGGATGCGTCGAACGCACGGGTCTCGAAAGAAACGCTTCTTGAAAGGATAAGAAATCATATCACCAACGTGATGACCCATTTCAAGGGAAGGATTTGCTGCTGGGACGTTGTCAATGAAGCGATCGCCGGCAACGACGGGAACGGAAACGACGCGGGAGAGGACCTGTCACGTGTCGAATCCTGGGGGTATCGCAACAGCGAATGGTACACCATATGCGGCGAAGACTATATCTTTGAGGCATTCAGGGCCGCTCGTGCCGCCGATCCAGGCGCGCGGCTGTTCTATAACGACTACTGGAATTATCTCGATGAAAAACGGGAAGCGATCATTGTCATGATCAAAAAATTACAGGCCGAACATCTGATTGACGGCGTGGGGTTGCAATGCCACCTGAATATCAGTGTCGCACAGGAAAAAATTTCGAACCAGACGATATTTCAGACAGTCGAAAACCTCGAAAAAGAAATCAGGGCATACGCCGCGCTGGGGCTTGAGGTTCAGATTACCGAACTCGATGTTTCAATGTACACGAGGGATTACACCTCGAGCGACAAATCGAGGTGGTATACGGAAGCCGAATTGAATGACGAACTGGAAGATAAACTGGCAGCCCGTTACGAAGAATTCTTTAGTATGTTCCGAAGAAACGGCGAACTCATCACCAATGTCACTTTTTGGGGAATCGCCGACGACAACACATGGCTGAGTGAGTTCAGTTCGGGCAGGCCGGATCATCCTTTGTTGTTCGACAAACACCTCAAGGCAAAGAAGGCTTTTTTCGCGATTACCGATTTTTAGCAAAAGAGGTTTTTTCGCATATAACCCGAATGACGCCTTCGCGGTGTTTGATGTGTCCTTTTTTTAAATATAGCCGTTAACGGAGGTATTGAAACGGATAGGAGAAAAGACGGTGCATGAAAAAAAAGCATGGACGCCGATCGATTTTGCATGGTCTCTTGAGCATGGGCCATTCTTTGGATTTTTGCACAAAATCTCAATGTCTGTTGTTGTCTTAATGTCGGTGTCAGTAACGCGATTATTATTTTATTACCGAATTAATTATTAAAGAAATCAAGTCGGAGTGTAATCATGAAGGAAGAATATTTGGATGTATTGGATGAAAATGGAAATCCACTCGATACACCGGTCAAAAGATCTGAAGCACATCAAAAGGGGATATGGCATCGGACTATATCGATATTTGTCATAAACTCTTGCGGAGAAATATTGATAGAACAGAGAAGCAAACACAAAGATTTGTTTCCCGGATATTACGATATCGTCGGGGGACACCTCAAATCCGGTCAAAATCCTCTTGATGCAGCAGTAGAAGAAATATATGAAGAAATATCTTTAAAAATAAAAAAAGATCAACTCGAAGCCATTTCAACTGATGATGAAGTGATCGAACGTGTAATCATACCGGAAAAAGGTATTATTAATCTTGAAAGAAAAACAATATACATTTTAAAAATAACAGGCCAACATGAAGATCAGATAATTCACCATGCAACGGAACAAGCCGCATTGTCACCGGAAGAATTGAAAGTGAAAGGGTGTATGGGCGAAGTTTCCCACATCGAGTTTTGGTCATGGGAACAGCTTATAAAAGCCTTTTATTCACACTCTGCTTCTGTATTAGCAAGCGGAATATATTCTTCACTTTCGATACATTCGATTCGTAAAAAGCTAGAGGTTTACTGTAAAGAATGTAGGATGGAAAGTTCAAAAAGATTTCTCATCAAATATCCGTTTGTTTCCCGCTATTTCGATCACGAAGAAGGCTTTACAATCAGCCTGCTGAATTATTTTTATGATCCCCCGGGCAAGAAGGCGAACATCTCGACGGTATATGAAATATTTCGGCATGGCACCAATCAAATGGCTGGTTCTTATCAAATGGGACAATTTCGGAGACGTTTTTTAGACAATTCATTCTGGAAAGAAAAATATAATGATCCCTGCGAAATATATATTGACAATTTGCTGGAATCGATTGCATATAATCGGAATAATGAATTTCGTGATTATTTAAAGGCGGTTGAACCAAAAATAAAACAATTTGTATCGGATTTTATGGAATTGCCTTTATCAAACGGTTCGCGATTGAGGGATTCATTGAGTAATCTGCAGGATATCGAAGTTGCCCGCTGTGCGGTATTGAGATGGCTGGAGAATGATTCCGATATTATTTCCCGTGAAGTATTGAAATATCCTACTCGGACAATAACAAAACAATGCCTTGAGCTGGGAAAGATACTTTTTAATGATCATAAGGGGAAAATACCGGAAAATGGATTTGAACGTTTACATTATTTAATTAAGCTTGGGCTGAGTGCATCTAAAGCAGATTTTAATAATCCGTATTTTCAGAAAACGCTGCGAGAAAAAGATATTAGTGAAAATATCCGTTTCAGTATTCAGGAATTGTCACCAAAACTCGGAGGAATGCATTTTTTATCTGATTTTTATCAACGATATATAAAGGATGAACCTGTTATAGATATTGTTTACCTTCCGGGTACGGCCGAACAAGCCATTGTCAGTATCGCAATCGTCCAGGAGATACTTGATCAGAATAAACATGCACGAATTAGATTTATTCCAAAGTCAGGATTCCCGGGCAATGATTTATCCTATCATGAGACAGTTATCCTCATGGATTCATTGGATGATTATTTTAGAAATCTCCTGGTTCAATATACAGGACGGTTTGAAATACTCAACAACGGACCGCGTATCCACGGTCTTGACCCGGCAAATCTGGATAGAGATGTCGCGCAAGCAATTGCCGCTTCGGATGTGATTGTAGCTGAAGGCCAGGCATATGCTGAAATTCGTGGATGGAAAAAACCAGTATTCATTGCTTTCAGGGTAAATGGACGGGTCGCAAAGGCGATACATGGCGATACTGCGGAAGGTGAATGCGGGTTTGTAAGGTTGACACCCGGAGTAGATCATTTTATCAGTTTCAGTGACGAGGATAACGGTATTCATGAAACATCTTCTTTCATTCTTCAGACAACGGTAAACTATGTCAAAGCCATACTACATGAAAATTTTAAATTAATTGTCAAATACATATACCGTGGCAATCTGGAGGAAGCGATAAAGCGTATACAAATAGAGGCAAAAAAACTCAAACGGACATTTACAAGCATCATATTAGGGATCATGGATGAATTACCTGGAGAAAAAGAAATACGGGAATTCCGACAGCGTCATTATCCTGTATTTGCGATAGGAGGAGGAGGGGGATTTAGTGCCGTAACCCTCAGGGCATTAAAACAATTGAAGATACCGACAGTCGCAGGTGTTCCATGTACCGATGACGGGGGTAGTACCGGTTTGTTACAAAATGCACTGAAAAAGGAACGTGGATTTGTATTTGGAGTGGGTGATCTCGCCGCCATTCTTCAGGACGCTATGGATAACAACGGGAAACAGGCTATTCTGTCGTTCCGCTTTTCGGAAAATCCTCCATCGATGGTTGAAGGTGTCATCAATCGAATAAGTGATGAGTTGTTATCATCGACATCTGATATCGGCACAGCCGATGATTTCCTTTCTTTTGTTTCTAATCAGCTAAATCTGGCCAGAATAATTGACGAACGTTTTTTAAAAGGTGTCAGTTCAATTTTACCGCTGAGAGATTCAAGCATTCGAAACTTGAATGTTATCGCGGCATTTGAATTATTCGATGCACTCGGCAACAGGAAAAGAATAAATACCAGACAACAAATTTCCGCCTTGATAATACTTGAGAAAGCCCTTGCATTATCTCCATTGATATTGTCGATTCCCGTATCATTTGATGAATGCTCGCTTTATCTTGATTATGAAAAACCCGTCCCCCGATTAATTAAAAAAGCGTATAAAGATGCCTATGACGGAGTCAATAACAGGATAACCGGTCAAAAGTATATCGATAAATTCCCCCATAATGGCGGAAGAAAAATGACAGGGATAGTAAGTCCGATTGGGAAACCGCCAAAAAGCAACAGGGAATATATAAGATTATTGAAATCTTCCGAACTCATCATAATGGGAGCCGGTTCTCTTATCAGCAGCCAACTCTCTCAGCTTGTCATCCCCGGAGTCATCGATGTGTTTCTTGAGGCACAGGATAAACGGCGCATCCTCATTCTCAACCATGTGAAAATGGATGAAACCAGGCAGATGACCGTTACTGATCATGTTCGCTTTATCGAAAAGGTAGTCAATAAATATTGTTCCGTAAAACTAAAGAATAAATTAACATCATGTAACCGTGAAATTAGGATTTCGGATATTTTCACGGATATTGTCGTTCCACGGATAATTGCAAAAGAACTTGAAGGGGAGATGAAAAAAATAAAATATGTATGGATAAAACCGGATCTTGCAAAATTCAAGGACGGGACAAAGCGTTTCCCGAATAAATATGTCGATTTTCTGAATAAAAACAAGGATATAATAAGGAAATATCATATTACCGATATGGAAATGGAAATATTGTCTTACCTCGACCAGCCGGAAGAATTGTATTCTCACAGAAGCGAAAAAGGAAGATACCGCGGAGCTTTATACGCTACAAAAAAAGACTTCGATTACCTATTAAAACAAGGGATACAACTGCGAAATATTCACGAAGTTGATTCAATAGGTAAAAATGTTAAAATAGTCAAGTCAAAAGGTGCAACGCGTGTAGAATATTTTCCGGGGTTGATTCCCGAATCACTCATGGGTATTTTCCGTATTGCGCTGGAAAGGGGGATGTAAGCCGTATATATGTATTCCGCCTAACATCCGGGCGGCATTATCCTTTTTAAATAGTTAATGACAAATCCGCGTATTTCTTCAGCTTCGGTATTCTTGTCGGTTGAACAGCATTCTTGTTTATGTAAATTCCATAGTGATTCGAATGCTGAATCAAAAGCGCTGATTTCATTTTTTATTGTCGTGGTATGATGAGAAACGATTGTCACATCAAAACCGGGTGTTCCCGAAGTTTTAATGCCGTTGAGCATTATATTATGATCGAAAATAAAAATATTTCTATTGTAGGAAAATCTTCCATAGCTCTCCATCGTATTCGGGAAACCCAAAACGAATCGTACTCTTTCAAAATCCTTGTTGGCTTCCAAAAAATCGATAAGATTTATTAGTCTCTTCTTTATATATTCGTTATTATATTTCTTGGGCCATATAATCACCTTTATTCGACAGATTTTTATCATTTCCGATAGTGCTTTCTGTTCGGCCATAAGCAATGACGTCATTTCTGCCGAGTTGTTGTACCAGCATGATAAATCATCGGAAAATGAAAACGACGAATAATTCGACTTGGAGCGTATTATATAGTCATTGTCAATGTGCCTTTTTTGTTCTTGAATAATACCCAGTAATGATTTTGTACGATTCTCCAGACCGATATAAAATTGATCGGTTTTTGGACTGAAGTTGCTGTAACAGGAATCGTCTGTCATCTTTTTCTTTATTTCTATCGCAAGCGCCCTGATCTTTTCACAAGGATCTTCGGCTGTATGCAGATATGATCCCTGTGTATTGAAGATAAAGCCTCTGAACAACGAGGTGTTATTGACACTCATGTCATCTATTGCGATAGGCCAAACCGGTTTTTCAAGTCCCTTTGCAATACCTATTTCCTGCTGCACCCATGTGGATTTTATTGAATAAGCACTCCATAAAACGATGAGCAACCGGGCACTTCGTATCTTAGATAATATTTCCTTATCAAAGTATGAACCGATATGGATATTCCTTTCGGCAAAAAAACAGTCAATCCCTTCTTTTATGAAAATATGATAGATGATTCTTGCCAATACCGTATCTTCATGACAATAACTGATAAAAACCATGTAGAATAGACTCCTTTATCCGTTTTGATTCAATTGCCTTTTAACCGGGAATAAAAAATATACCCGGATATAAACGGCATAGCCATTAACAAGAAATCTGCTAAAGTCTTTTCAACGATCTCCAGGGGAGTGCCTTGAACGGAAGTGGTTTGTATTAAATAATCAATATCGAACCTCTCTTGATATTTCAACGGATCATTATAATCACAAATCGAACAGAATTTCAAATATTTTTTTTAATATAAAGCGAATAATAAGATGATCATTTTTCTTTAATTATCACTGACATAATGATTATACATTTGATAGAATAGATACCATGACCGGGGTACAGGCAGCCGAAACCAGGCTGCAATGGATATATAGAAACAGGGCAGCCGACACATTCATCCCCTTGCAATGGAGTGATATCTGGATTCATAATAAGGAAAAATCGAATCTGTATGGCACCTTTACAAAAGAAATTGAAAATCGTATGGAGAAACGAAACACCGGACTTCCATTCGCCTATATCCTTCATGAGGCCGCTGAAGCCGCATCACGTCACCACAATGATGAAATATGCAGTTCCTCTGCATATGTGGGAATAATGCCGGGTTCGTTTGATCCCGTTCACTATGGCCATATAACTGCGGCCCTAAACGCCGTCGTTCAGCTGAAATTGGATGGCGTTCTGTTTCTCATCGGAGGCACGGTGCCGGAAAAACCGGAAATCACCGCTTTCCGTCATCGATTGCATATGGCACAGGTGTATGCAAATGATAAATGGGGAACCTGGATACGGTATTGTCCTCTTCGATTTGATATGGCCGAGATATATAAGGCCGCATTATGGCCGCTCCCCTCCTCTTTGAAGCAAGGTGCTGTATCCGGTACAATGGCATTAACCATTATAAGGAATATAACGGATATAGCCGCTTTTTGCCTTCTCTTTGCCATGAATCCCCGCGTACAATGGGTTTATATAACGGGGTCTGACAAGATAAATAAATACGGCAATGAAAACGAAAAAGAGCTTGTCTTACATACACTATTCAAACACGGCATACAGGTGTTTTATTCAAACAGAAAGGATTTTCCGATTGATTTGAATCTGATCGGAAAACAACGTTGGTTACTTGATTTATGGAATGGGGGAATGTTTATTGCCGATGACTTGACGCAAAACGACAGGGTAAGTTCGTCAAAAATCCGGCATGAAATAGCCTGCGATACCCCCCTCGTTGAACAGGAAATACACCCGGAGGTCCTGCATTATATCCGCCGCTCAGGTATCGGAGACCTGTATCGCTTCCGGGACATGATAAAAAGCGGCAGGATAAAGAAGAATTCCAAGGAGTATACCACACAGCTATCGGCTTTGTATAATGCCGGTCTTGTCGATTGTCCCGGTACGGACATGTGATCCGCTGTCGGGGCTATTCCGGTACTACTTTTTCGAGAAACTCGAGTACCGCCTGCGGAGAACGGCCGATCCAGATTGTTTTATCATGGGCTCCGTCGATATTGTCGGAATTAACGGCGAAAGTTTGCACAAATGAAAGATTCGGGTCCCTGGCGATGACTTCGTCGTTTCCAAGCTGTGAATCCCTTTCATAAAATTCATCCCCGAAATAGTAAACCTTTCTTTGGGCCAGATCATTTGAATCGATGAAATCCTTTACCGCGGCCGTTTTATCGGCTCCTTTAAGGGTAATATCGGTTGTGGACCGTCCGCCCGAACGGATATTGAACTGATTTTCCTTACCAAGCTTTTCTATTATACGGCGTTGCAGTTCATCACGGATGTCAAACGCCATATCGCCCTCGACCATTGGAGTCGGTTTGATGGCGATACTGGCAATTGTGTTGTCATCTTCCGTTTTACCCCGCACTTCCACCCACGGAAAAACTATCTTTTCCTTTTTCTTTTTTTTATCCTGGAGTTCTTTCGGGGTCACCCATTCGGGCTCCCATGATTCAACATCCCAGAATGGAATAAGATCGAGGTCCTGGTATTTCTCGGCTGCTTCTTTTTTAAATAATTCCTGTTGCTTTTTATCCTCTATAATTATATTGATATCATTTTTAATGTCTTTTAATGCTGAATCGATCGCATTTTTAATGGTTTTATAGCTTTCCGGATCAATTTTGTTATTATGTCTCCTTTCAGTATCTTCGATACAGTCTCCATTATTGTCGAATTTGATCTTTGTTGCGCCGCCGTCGACATAGAATGTCAGATTCTCGAAACCGAATTTGTCGTTTTTCATTTCCTGTTGTATTGCCTTGATAATCCGCGGTATTTGCTCTTCCTTGCTGTTGCCTGAAATGATGGCAACAGGAACATGAATACGCAGGAGTTGAGTAAACAGATAGGCCAGCTCAGGGTAATCGGTAAGGAATTCCGCTTTTTTCGGCAGCATCGTCATATCGACATCGAAACAAAAGCATCCGTCATATAAATTACTGCTTACATTTTGAATACTTCTTTTAACTTGTTGCAGGTCGAAAAGACCGAATCCCGAATATTTCATTCGTTGATTGTTTTCTTCGTTTTCATTTAATGTGCATTGGATATTCTGTGACATAAGCCCGTATTGGGAATCGACGACAAAACCCGCTTTTGTAATGCCCAGCAGACTAAGTATTATCTCGGCTTGAGCTGTTGCCAGAAAGAAACCATACCTGGAATCTTTCGCCTTATCTATATATTGAGTAAAAACTGTATCTGCCGTGAAATTATGAATATTACTGTCCAAAGAATCTCCAATAACACCGATCGTATAATTGATGAATTGATGCAATTCCTTCCAATCATTTTTCTTTAGGGGATTTAAATTATACACAAGATACCGGTAGATATTTTCCAGATTTCTTTCAGCCTTTAATTGAGCCCGGATCTCATCGATGTCATCCGAATCCATGCCCAGAAGACATATCTTCAAATTTGAGGTTCCTTTAAGAACATCCTTTAAATCCGGGACAAGGAGTGAGCCCGCGATATTTGTTTCAAGATATGCATCGGAAAAAATGATAATATCGGCCCGCCTCAGAATTCCAACGACCTCATCTTCAAGTTTCAATTCTTTTGAAATTCCGGCGTTATTTGAACTTTTTCTATCCATATATTTTTTGATGTCATCGAGGTATTTTATGTCGAAACGTCTGATTGTGCTTTGTGTTCTTTCTCTGAATGGTTCCGGAACGGCAGCAATATCCATATCATCAATTATTTTTTGTGCTCCGGAGTAATTTCCTTCAATATGACTGACAAGTGAGTTGATGAAATTGTCATCAACACTTTCGTTTATAAGCCACATCCCGATAAACGGGATATCATCATGGAAAGTGTCATGATAATAGGTTATCGCATTTTCAGAAAAATAGAGTGTGCCCATTGCATCGAGTGCGACAAGATGCTGCCTTTCCTCCGTCACAAAAAAAACCTTGCTTCCTTCTCCAAGGCTGAATAAATTAGTACTCAATTCGTCAATGATCTCTTTCCAGGACACATTTTTATTCTTCTCTCTGTAATAATAATAGGCGCCTTGTATAATAATGCTGCGGAATGGTATGCATTCTAGTGAAGAAAGTGCATCTTTACAATCTCTACGGAAAAAGTCTAGATATGATCTTATTAATTTTCTTTTGACTATGTCAATTTTTAACGCGGCAAAAAAAGCTTTTCTGATAGAATTATTTCGGATTTCATAATGATTATTGCCCGGATCTTTCAAACGGTGAATAAGGTTGTTAAAAGAAACCGAAATATTTTCACCTGTATTGGTAATTTCAATTGAAAGGAATTCCTTGACGTGGCGATCCCCTGCGAGATCGAGCAATGCCTTTCCCAATCCGGGAATACCGGGGGTCCTGAACAGCCGTGAACCTTCGAACCAGCTCCCGGAATCATCGGTACCGCTCAGAAGAATGGTTGTATTGACGTTCGGAAGGGCCTTCAGCAAATTTGTCAGTGCCCTTCCGCTTCTCCCCCTTCTGAAAAGGACTATCTCGATCGGATTTTCCAGTGTACTCAGGAATTCTTTCTGATTGAATATACTGTTATAGAGGAGTTCGGCCGCCGCGTTATCTATCCCTGAAAGCGGCCGGAAAATATCTTTGGACTTCACCCCCCCGATTTCAGGCCGGTTTCTGTTTTCAAGCATATTCAGTTTCCATAGCAAAACCTGCCGGATATTCTCCGGTTTCTTTAAAACACTGTAGCTTTGAATGAATTTGATCAATTCGTCTCCCTGATCACCAAACAACGAGAGATCGGTACCGTGAATCATCGGAATGATTTTCTCCGTTTTCAGTTTTTCTATCAGTCTGATAATTTCCAGATTTAGTTTATTCATAATTATCTCCTGAATACCTCCGTATCAAGATTTCATAATTTTAAATAAAAACACGACTATTCGGCTGTAATAATATCCCACTATATAAAAAGTATCAATTACCCTGAAAAAATATAGATGTCGAAAATAAAAATGATAAAATAAAGACTTTGAAAATCACCGGAACGATTGTGCCTGTCTGACATCTATAACGAGATATCGATGTTCGCAAACGAAAGCTGTTCGGGCGTGAATATGCTGTCGTGTTCGTAATCAAGACCGGTCAGCCCGTTCCATTTTCCGCTTGTATCGTGAAGACGGTTGACGAAGCAGTCGAAACCCATAAGGATATTTGAAGTGTGTCCGCGATCTGCGATCCGTGTCCTCACTTTCACCCCGAGATCACGCCGTTGAATCCAGGCGATGAGTGTTTCGCAAGATAAGCCGGGACGAGTATTGCCGCGGCACTGGCTTCCGGATTGCACGGCGTATCGTCGATTCTGTTGAATTCAGTGATAAGCTTTACGTAATATCGGGCGATCAGGAGTGCATCGACGATATCGACGGTCTCGGAAAGATTAACATCCGCGTCTTCGAGATCTATCAGGACATTCGTTTCCACGTCGTAGCGGGCAACAATGAGGGCGTCAACGATCGAGACCATACCGCTATTATCGAAGTCACAGAAGCAGCTGGCTTGAAGTGGCGCGGCAATACAAAGAACAATCAGGAAGACTACCGGAAGTGGCTTTGACATCATATTTTATCTTTTTTAACGACATATACACTGGCTATACTATATCATACCGGGAAATTGATGTCTCCACATTTTGTATATGAATGAGGAAATGGCGCCCGTCATAGCGGCGTCACGATTGGCCGATAATGTCAAGGGAGAAGTAAATTGTGCTTGTGAGGAAGATCGAAAACATATGAAATACATCGCACACGCTAAAAACAGCGAAAATAGGCCGAACGGTTGAAATGAAAGTTGTATGCAAGGAGATATTGTGAAAGATGAGGAATATTCTCATATTGAAATGGATTCACCGTTCAAAGGCGATTTCTTTTTCAAAAATAAAAACGAAAAGGCGGTCATCGCCCTCGGCGGCAGTGAGGGGGGGAGACTGTGGTCGACAATCGAAAGTAAATTAAAAGACCTGCTGCAATTGGGGTATGACGTTCTCACTCTGGCTTATTTCAGGGAAGAAAATCTGCCGCGGAAACTCGAACGGATACCGCTTGAATATTTTAGACAAGCCATTGACTGGCTTTCCGGCAAAGAATATTCAAGCATCGCGGTCATGGGATTGTCCAAAGGGGCCGAATGTGCCCTGGTCCTGGCGAGTTATTTCAACCGGATCGCCGCCGTTGCAGCAATCGTCCCTGCCTGCGTTGTCTTTCAGGGAATAAACGGGAGCGCTTTCAGGAGAACCTCATCATGGTCTTATGAAAAAAAGGAACTGCCCTATGTAAAATTACACCACTTTCATAAAGGTTTTTTAAAAGAAAGATTGAAGGGGGAGTATTATCACTGCTATATGCATTCGTTATTGAATAACCGGAATGAAAAGGCAATAATTCCGGTCGAGCGTATCAGGGGGCCGATATTGCTCTTGTCCGGAAAAAACGATACAATGTGGCCTTCAGAGTTCATGGCGGACATGATCGTTAAGCGTCTCAAAGAAAAGCAATTCGGTTATTCCTGCGAACATCTTGTTTTTGATACCGGGCACGATGTCTTCGAAGACAGTGAAAGCTGGGGAAAAATCATGGATTTTTTCAAGAGAATACGTATGTAGCTGTCAATTTATAAAGAGCCGCCGACATGTATCGAGCCTTAACGGAATCAAAGGAGGTTATGATGGATTACAAGCGTCATGTCGATCAGCTCGAAAAAAACAGCGGGATCGTCGCGGACCTGGCCGCGAATTTTTCCAGTGAACAGGCCGCCTTCAGGCCGGCCAAAACCAGATGGACGGTGCTTGAAACCGTGAATCATCTCATCGATATCGAAACCATGGATTTCCGGTATGTCTTCGAGCTGATCCTGTTTCATCCCGCAGACAGCTGGCCGAAATTCAGTATCGAGACGTTACGGACCGCGGGGAAATACAATGAGCGGGACCTTTCAACCTCCGTCCGGAATTTCATCCGCGAACGGAAGAAATCGGTCGCGTGGCTCAGGAAACTCGGCAATCCGGACCTCAACGCCCTTCATTCGGGAAAGGGTTTCACGGGCGAAAAGATGAGGGCGGGGGATGTCCTTGTCTCATGGGTGGCCCACGACCTTTATCATATCAGGCAGCTTTCGCTTTTGTACTGGAATATTCTGAACGAGTGGGGAAAACCCTTTTCACCCAAGTATTCCGGATTCAAACAATAGATGCGGCAAGACAACCCGATATCCCGTCCGGTATAGGAAATCAAAACTCAATAACAGACGTAAATGCGTTTCCGGGTGCACAATGCCATATCCTCACCTGTTTGTTATACCGGACGGTGTGTACTATAATTGATGAAACGTGTCGAATAATTAATCCGGGGATTGAACCAGGGAGGATATATGAGACAATATCTTTTATTCATCTTGATGATTGTATCATTGACCTGCTGCCTTTCCGATAACAGCCGGCCGGCCGTGCGGTTTGACAGTGAAGGCCTGAAACGGGAACCGGTCTCCTCATCATCACTCGAACGGACGAAAGTCATTCCGTACATCCGGCATCAGCGTATCGAGCAAGGCGTCAACTATGTTTATTGTCCTGCCTTTCAACTTGCATGGAATATGTTGTGTGAGAATATTATACACGAGGAGGTCGAGATCGAACCGGAAACCGAACTGGCCGGATTTCTTAACAAACGGTATTTTACAAAGGAACAATTATCGGAAGGATCATTTGTCGCACTGGCGGGCTATGCCAGTGAAGGAATCGTCGAAACCATCAATAATGAATTGAAAAAAAAATTCACGAATCCTCCCGTTTTTCGGTATGAAACAAAGGATCCCCGAGAAATCATCACGTACTCGTATATGTTCAAGGAATTGTCGTTTGCAGTTCCTTTTGAAGGCGAACACGATCTGACGTTCGATCCTGAAAACGTCGGCGTTACAGTCGAGGCGTTCGGTTTCATGGACACAAGCGGCAGCAGGGATATGAAAAGCCAGGCGATACTTGAGTATCGTGGTAATCGCGGAGAAGAGTTTATCCTTTCGATCCGGACGGAAAACCATAACGATGAATTGATTCTTGCCGTGGTTGCGCCAGCCGGGACGATCGAAGAAACATACGACGAGATCATGCAGTTGCGCGCGAATGACCGTCACAGAGAGCTTATGGGAGATGTCGTTTTATTGATACCAAAGATAATGATTAATGTCGAACATCGCTATGATGAACTCAAGTATAAACATGTACTCAATTTCGGCGACGGTTCATATTTTTTCGCTGAAAATGTGCAGACGATCGTCTTTGTCCTGAATGAACGGGGCGCGATTGTCGAATCGCAATCGGCTTTGATCATGGCAA
Source organism: Spirochaetales bacterium (assembly GCA_016930085.1). Taxonomy (NCBI): domain Bacteria; kingdom Pseudomonadati; phylum Spirochaetota; class Spirochaetia; order Spirochaetales; species Spirochaetales bacterium. The sequence goes on along the minus strand of JAFGHO010000128.1, from coordinate 42,339 downwards.
TGGCGGGTCCGGAAGCGTATATTTTCAATGAATCCTTTATGCTGATTATGAAAGAAAAGGATAAAACACTTCCATACCTCGTTCTGTGGATCGCGAATGAAGAATTGTTAATGAAGAAAGAGGGGTGATACGTCAGTGTTGTTCCGGCGTGAAGTGTATCGGAATGAAAGGAGACTTCCATCTTCGGGTACCTCGGTCCGAATGCCGCGCTGGATGTCAAAGCCTTTCTTTCCCTGAATTTCACGGTGTGGCTTTTGGCCCTGGCAATGTCGTCGATCGCCTTCTTTTTTTCCTGCTTGTGGAACAGAATGAAACACGCAGCCGCCTCGAGTGTCGCCGTCATGTGCTCGTTTATCGTCTTTTCCGCGATCGGCAATGTGGGACGCCATCACGGCGTGTATACGATCGTGGAGAGTTTTTCCGTTTTTCAACTGCTCAAGGCGAGGGACATCGTCGCGGGCCGGATCGGCATGGCGGTCAACAACGGAATACTCCTTTTCATTATCGCGGTTTTTATCGGGGGCGGAATTTCCGTTTTCAGGAACAAGGATCTGCCGCTGTAGAATAGATAAAACCATCAGTTTCCGGCATGATGATTTCTGCGTCAAACGGTGCTCGTTAGGACGGCTTTTAAAAAAGGCTACAACGAAAAACGGCAGGCGATGACCGGGGAAATCGAAGCAATAAGCATTGATGTGATAATGACCGGATTGTATGCGTGAAGCGATCCGTTTTACATTTTTTTTACGATTCTTTTACACATGCCTGACAAAGCCCGTCCTCTTTTTTATTATCTTTATATCGGAAGACAATGGACATGCCCTTTATGAAACCGCGTAAGGAGGCGCGGTGAGTGAATCCTTGCACAATGACTTTGAACGTGAGATAATATAAGGGGCATACGGCAGCCTGCGCGGAGGTGAGGCGGTATGAGGAAATGGACGGTATGAGGATACAACCTAAAATCGCTGTTATTTTTGTTCTTTGCGTGCTGGTTCCCAGTTTCATACTGGGAATTCTCGCCGTGAGGGCGATCGACATGCAGGAGGCGTATATTGAAAAGCAGATCGAAGGAACCGTTTCAGCCGAAATCCTTCACCATGTGACGCTTATCAACAACAGGCTGAAAGAAATCGAGGACGATCTCTCGTCGATATTCGATGCCGCGGGAAACGGGGATGACGGTACGGCTTTTCTCCCCGACGCATCGGAATACGAGGTGATCGGGATTCCGTATCTCCTTTCGCCCGATCTCGCCATTATGGTCCCGGATCAAAGCGGCCGCCTGAGCGGGGAGGAAGCGGAATTTATTGAGGAAAACGCTTTATTCCTGACGGACAAAGCGGCGGTGCCCGTGTACGAAAATATCGCGGTCGCCTACAGTGACGTCATCATGGATGAGATCACCAGGAAAAAGGATATACAGCAAAAAAAGAAAGAGGAAGATACATGGGATACAGGCGGCTCGTCGGCGACCAACGATAACGGGATGGAGGTCAACGATGATTTGATCCAGCAGACCATCCTCAATGAGTTCGAACAGTCGAAGGAAATACGCAACAAGGTCTATGACAGGGCATCGGAGGAGGGCCAGGAAGTTCTCATGAGGAATGTCACACAGATGGACGTGGAACAAAAAGAGAAAAAGAATCCCGAATCGGTTTTTATTCAGAATGACCGCACATTTTCCCAGATCAGGGAAGGAAGCGAACACGGCATTATTCCCAGGATTATCTCCGGCAGCCTCGAACTGCTTTTCTGGAAAAAGGCGGAAGGGGGAGGCGTTTCAGGATGCCTGATCGATACCGGATATATCAGGGATGAGGTCGCGGCGGTCGTCATTCCTTCCATATTTTCAAGTATCCGTATTTTGACCGTTCTGGACGAAAACGGGACCCCCCTCATACGCCGGGGCGCCGATATCATATCCGACTGGAAGACGCCGTTCGCCTCTCGCGAAATATCGACAATCCTGCCCCGCTGGGAGGTCGCCGCCTATCTCACCGATCCCTCTTTTATCTCCGAGGAAGCCGGTGTGATTTCACTCATCATGTGGATTCTCATCCTCATCCTTATCGTCGCCATTACGACAGGCGGTTTCGTCGTTCTCAAATCCTATTATTCGGGAATCACGTTGGCCCAGCAAAAGACGACCTTTGTCTCGAACGTATCTCATGAGTTGAAAACACCGCTTACCTCGATACGGCTTTTCGCGGAGATGTTGCGGGAAAACAGGCAGACCGATGAGGAAAAACGGCGGCAGTACCTTTCCTATATGGTCTCGGAAACCGAACGCTTGACGCGGCTGATCAATAATGTCCTGGATTTCTCGAAGATGGGGCAAGGCACATTGACCTATACGATGGAACGGGCGGATATTGTCGAAGTCTGCAGGGAGATCATCGAAGGCCAGCGGCTGCGATTCGGCCAGTCGGGTTTTTCGTTATCGTTTATCGAACCGAACGAACGGATCGAGGTGACAATCGATGAGGAAGCCGTCAAGCAGGCTTTTCTCAATCTCCTTTCGAACGCCTTCAAATATTCCGATGCAGCCAAGGAAATCGAGGTCGAGATAAAGCGGGAAGGCGGGGAGGCGGTCGTTCTTGTAAAGGACCGCGGCATCGGCATACCCTCAGGCGAGGCAAAAAAAATCTTCAGGGAGTTTTACCGTGTCGATGACCGTCTCACATCCCGTGTGCGGGGAAGCGGTCTCGGACTCGCCATATCCCGGAAAATCATTACCGATCACGGCGGTGAGGTGACGTACGCGCCTCGACCGGGCGGCGGGAGTATCTTCCGGATCGGGCTGCCGGTCGCGGGGAGAAAAGGAGCGTGTGATGAGTAAGAAAACGATCCTGGTCGTCGAAGACGATTTACCGATTCTCACGGGTCTTGTCGATCTCCTTGAAGGGGAAGGATATACGGTCGTTACCGCGCAGGACGGAAACAGGGCCGTTTTGCGTTATCGTGAAAATAAACCGGATCTCGTCCTTCTCGATATCATGATCCCGGAAAAAAGCGGCTACGACGTGTGCCGGGAAATAAGGAAAGACGACGCGGCCACTCCCATCCTTATGCTTACCGCAAAAGGCCAGGAAGTGGACAAGGTCGTCGGGCTCGAACTCGGCGCGGACGATTATATCGTGAAACCCTTCGGGGTTCAGGAGCTTTGCGCCCGAATACGGGCTTCATTGCGAAGGGCGGCGGGCGGTGAATCGGAAGGGGATGTCTCCGGTGACGAAAAACCTCTCTGTTTCGGCGATGTGGCGATCGAACCGTCGACACTCACAGGGAAAAAGGGCGGGAAAGAGTTCACGGTAAGCCCGCGTGAAATCCGGCTTCTCAGGCTGTTTCTTTCAAACAGGGATAAAGTACTGCACCGTTTCACGATTCTCGATGAGGTATGGGGAATACGGTATGAAGGAACGACGAGGACACTCGACCAGCATATCGCAAAACTCAGACAAAAAATAGAGGACGATCCGTCGCACCCCCGTTATATCCTTACGGTTCATACGGTGGGGTACAAGTTCAGTTCGTGCCCCTGAAGCCGGTTCGTCTTCCCGTACCGGACAATGCGTGGTTTTCCTTTTTACGGCGTTATAATAAGGGAGGGGGAGGAAACCTGAGTGAAATCGACACAGGCTGTCGTAACGCTGCTGGTGACAAATCAAGGTTTTTATGCTATCAATTGCACAGAGGGTAAAAAAAGGGGAATGACGGAGAGGTATCCCGATAACACAGACGATCGCCTGAAGCAGGAAGAACTCTACACATCCGGATGGTTTTCGAAGGCAAAGGAGAAAGACGAAGAAGGGCTGACCGTATTCTATCATCTGTATAAAAGGGAGCTTTTCGCCTATATCGTGCGCCGTCTCGGAAGGTATGAGGATGCGGAGGACCTTCTCGTAAAAGTTTTTGAAAAGATTTTTCTCAATTTTCACAAAATATTTTCCATGTCGGCACTCAGGCCTTATATATACAGGATTACCCGGAACGCGGTCTTTGAATATTACAGAAAGAAAAAAACGGTGAAAAGCCGGGAAACGGTGAACCTCGATGACGTCGTACTTGAAAGTCATTACGGTAATCCCGGCGATATACTCGAAAAAAAAGAGGAAATTATCCGCCTGCGCGAAGCAATGCTTATGCTGCCAGCCACCGAATATGAGGTGCTGAAGCTTTTCTATGACACGCGGAAATCGACAAAAGAAATCGCGTCTGCGGCCGGTAAATCGGTCAGATCGATCGAATCGATCCTTTACCGCGGAAGAAAGCGACTCGGCACTATCCTGGAACAACCTGAATCGTCCGTATACCCCGGAATCGTCAATGCGGGAAAGGATTCGGCCGTGGATGGAACGGATTCGGCCGTGGATGGAAAGGATTCGGCCGTGGATGGAAAGGATTCGGCCGTGGAGTGGAAGGAGTCGGTATGAAAGGTCAAAACAAGTATTTCGATTATCTTGAAAAAGGAGTCAATATCAGGCTGCCCGATGGCCTCGACGAACGGATGAAACACGTGATCGGAAAGGCAAAAGAAGAAAAGCCGTCTCCTTTTTTCGCTTTACTGTTCAGACCGGGATTTGCCTTTGCGGCGCTTCTTATCCTTGCTTTGATTCCGTCCGTGATCGTCATCCTGGGACAGTGGCGGCAGACGGGGGGAGAGCGTTATTCGGAGGTGAACGGCACCATCAGGGTCGTGGATAAAAGCGGCTATTCCGAAGCCCTGTACAGGGAGAATGTCACGCCGCTTATCGCCAGAAAAATTTCAAAAGGGGTGGCCCTCAAATGGAAGAATCCTCAAAGCGGTTTTTTTAAAACGGTTGTCATTGAAAAATACAGTAAGGGACGGGAAAAGCCAGAATATATTCTTCCCGCCGGTCTCACCTCATATTTTGACAAGGATTATGAAAAGGATACCTATTATATCATCAAGTGTGTTTCGATTGACGATGAGAAATCCGCCGGGATTCGGATCAAACCCGAGTAATAATACACCTGTAATGGACGTGTTCCGAACGGCGGCGAAATTTTAAAAAATCAGTAATAATAGTTTATCCTGAAGTTTTCGCGTATGGAAAAACCGATTTTTCTGTACAGGGTAATCGCCGGCGTGTTGTTCTTTTTGACGAAAAGAGTGGCAAGCTTGTGTTTTTTGAAAATGTCGTTCAAGAGTCTCGCCATAATGGCATAACCGATCCCCCTGTTCCGAAACTCTTTCTGTGTAAAAACCCCACCGATCTGATCGACCAAAAACCCCTGCGCATTCGTTCCCGCTTTCGCGATCGGTATCCCGTTAATTTCAGCAAGGTAGTTGATTTCCGTGCCGAGATTTCTTTTCAAATGGGCGAGACAGCCGGACGGTTTGAATCGCGCCGGATTGAGGAATACCTCTTCGAGTTCGTACTGCTTCTGGAGGGGATAAAGCAGTCCCGCATCACGAATACGGGCGCGCCTGATCGTTATGTAGGGGATATCGATTCTTTCCGGAATTTTCGCTTCATGCGGGGCTGCGGTCATGAGATAGTAATCGACTTTTTCCGAAGGCTTGTCTCCCAGGATCCGTTCGATCGTGACAACATGTTCCATCAAGCCCATCACCGAATGAAGTTTTTTCATGTAATCGCCAAGGCATTGCAGAATCCCGTTCAACGATACTTCCCCGGACGGCGGGTTCGATTCGAGAACAGGAAGGATGAGTCCGTATTGCGTGAACATGACCGCCTCACGGATACGTTGGGGATGGGTGTCTTTATTGATGATAATGATGCAATGCTCTTTCTGCTTGAGACTGATTGAATGCATTCTTTTGAATCTGTCACTGAACGACGCACAACTCCATTCTCTCGCGAGAAGAAAATCCTTTATTTCCGGATACGAAGTGCGCCCTGCGATCTTCCAGCCCATCGCTTATAAGTATGCCTGTCCTTTCTGTTCATCGATGTACTGGGAAGCGGCGTGCGCTGCGATGGCCCCTTCTCCGGCCGCGACGACGAGTTGCCTGAAAGGGGTTGCCCTCACATCTCCGGCCACATAAAGCCCGGCAACTTTCGTTTGCATCTTCTGATCGGTGATAACGGAGCTGCTTTCATCGTAGTCCAGATCAAAGCCTTTTACCAGTTGTGTCTGTGGTTCCGATCCTATGAAAATGAAAACAGCATCGGCCGCTTCCGAAAATTCCGATTTTTTTTGATTATCGTAGAGGAGGACACTATCGACCATGACACCGCCCTTTATCTCCTTCAATTCGGTATTGAACCGTACTTCGATATTGTCGTTGTTCAACACCCTCGCCGCCAGGGCTTTCTGTGCACGGAAACGGTCCCGCCTGTGTACCATGATAATATTATCGGAAAGTTTGGCGAGAAACATCGCTTCATCACAGGCCGCATCACCGCCGCCGACGACGAACATTTTTTTCCCCTTGAACAGGGGGCCGTCGCAGGTCGCGCAATACGAAACACCCTTGCCGCTGAACTCTTTTTCACCCGGTATGTTCAGTGTCCTGTGTTTTGCCCCTGTCGCAAGCAGCACCGTATATGACGTGTAGTTCCCCCCGTATGTCTCCACGTAAAAACACCCGTCTTCTTTTTTCAGCGAGGTTACCGTATCATTGAGGATCTCGGCACCGAACCGGCGGGCCTGCTCTTCCATTTTTTGTGAAAAAACATACCCGGTCACCGGTTCGACAAAACCGGGATAATTCTCAAGCCTGTCGATGATCATTGCCTGTCCTCCGGCCGCCATCTCCTCGATCAACAATACGTTAAGATTCGCCCTCGCCCCGTATTGTGCAGCACTGAGTCCGGCCGCGCCGGCCCCGATAATGATCAAATCCCTGTCAGGTTCCATTGTTCCTCCTCATCGGAATATTGTTTTTTTACCGTATTCTGTTGAATATTATACCATCTCTCTATAAATTTAAAGATATGGACCGACAAAAATGGATGGGATGTGGTTTTGTTTTTCTACTTTGTATCGCGGGAATACCAATTGTGTTTCCGGACGACATGGCGGGAACTCCGCGGCTCGAACCGCAGGCATTCGTGAAAGAACTCGCCTCATCGGAGGAGGTTCTCACGGACCGCGAAATCGTCACGGCGGCGCTTGTATTTTCGGGTGCCGCTTCGGAATCGCTCACCGTATATATCGATATGATCGACGCGCTGTGTTCGGATTACGAGATCCTGGGGCGTGAATATAAAAGCGAAAAGGAGAGTGCGGAGAACGCCCTCCTTTACCTTCACAAGCATATACTGGATTCATATGATGAATACCAGACATCGGTCGACGTGGTCCTCGAAAGCGGCCGGTACAATTGTGTTTCGTCGGCCGTATTGTACATGATTCTCCTCGGCCGGCTTTCGATCGAGGTTTGGGGCGTGAAAACCACGGATCACGCTTTCTGCCGGGTGCGGGCGGACGGCGTCGAATACGATGTGGAAACAACCACCGCTTTCGGGTTTGAACCCGGCAAAAAAAAGGAGTTTGTCGACGCGTTCGGGAACGCGACGGGATACTCGTATGTGCCGCCATCCAATTACAGCCGGCGTCAGAATATAAGCCGGCTCGAATTGCTTACCCTCATTCTCCAGAACCGGATTACCGCCTATACCAATAAAGATATGTTCGGGGAAGCGGTCGGTCTGGGCGTCGATATTTATACACTGCTGAAAGACGATTTTTCCTTCGACAACATGGTCAAAACATTCTACAATATCGCCGCTTTCTATGACAACGAACGGAGGTACGAAGAGGGATGCCTGTTTTTCGACAGGGCTATCGATATATACGGAGACGATGAAAAGATAACGCGATTACGTTTGCAGCTTGCCAATAATTACGTGATTCACATGCTCACCGCGTACAGGTTCGACGACGCAGAAACCTTTATCAGCCGCCGGTATGAAGCGGGCCGTTTGGGGGAGGCGGAAAAGACAGAGTTTTCCGTCATCATCGCGCTGAAAAAAAGTGAATACACGGCAAAAGGGTCCTATGAAGATGCTCTTCGTATTATCGATAGCGCAATCATGATGTACGGACCGGATAAACGGCTTTTGGAGACAAAGGGAGGACTCATCAATAACTGGATTGTCGGTCTTCTTGAAAAAAAAGAGGTCGACGCGGCGGAGATTTTGCTCGAGACATTGAAAAGACGGGGTGACGTCGATGAGGCAACATGGAAAAAGTTCATGGTTATCGTATATCAGGAACGTGCGGCAACCATCGCGGAACGGGATGGTTATCTCCCGGCGGCTTTTTATCTGGAAAAAGCCATGGAGATTGTGGGGAACGATCGGGTATTACGAAAAAATCATGAGGTGTATCTCTATAATTATTCAGTCGATATTCATAACGAGGTTATCGAACTCTGGAACGCGGGGGATTACGAAGGGGCGAAAGCACTCCTCGAGTCCGCGCTGAAAGCAGTCCCGTCGAGTACGATACTCCAGGGGGATCTGGATAAAGTAAAGAAACTGCTCGGTCAGGGACAGCGGGGAAAATGAGAGTATGAAAACACACGCGGCTTTCATATTGTTCTCCTCGATGCTTGTATTTTCATGGGGGTGTCGAAATATGGAGACGACGATATATCGTTACTCAGACGGAAGCGGTAACAGTTACGTTATCAGAGGGAATTCGATCGAGTATATACCCGTCCAGCCGTCATTCTCTTCATCAGGCATTTACAGCGGTGGGGAACGGAGCGTCACCGGAATCATGAAGGCCGACTATAAACGACTCGTCTCGCTTTTTGAAAGGGCGATTGAAAATACATCGGTGCATATCGGAGAACGGCGGATGGGTTCGGGGTATATCGAAAAAGAAACGGACGGCCGCAGGTTCAACATCATAGTGGAGCCGGATTCGAATGCACGGCATGAAATTGAAGACATGCTGCGGAAGCTTGTCGCAAAAGGATTGTAAAAAAAATATCATGGAGTAGACCATGAACAAAATAACAGTCATCCTGTTAATCGTTTTCGCGGCATTTGGCTGCACGGGTAAAAATCCGGCCGTCGATCGCGGACCGGGCAATCACGAGAGAGGAGTGGAGGATGTCATGGTAAATTTTCAGACAGATACATTTCAGTTGGAAAACGGAACGCTGAGCATTTCGTTTATCGGACATGGAACGCTTCTCATGAATTATAACGGTAAAATCATTCATATCGATCCGGTTTCCATGTATGCTGATTATTCCGCAATGCCTGCGGCCGATGTGATACTTGTCACGCACAGCCACCCCGATCACCTGGATTCGAATGCGATCGAAAAAATACGAAAAATCTCGACCGTCGTCATCCTCGACGGGGAGTCTTCCCGGCGGATACAAGACGGTATCGTCATGAAAAACGGCGATATACGGGAAATCGACGGTATAACGATCGAGGCGGTTCCTGCGTATAATACGACAGCCGGTCGAAGCAATTATCATCCGAAAGGGAGGGATAACGGGTATATCCTCTCGCTTGGCGGGAAACGGGTATACATCGCCGGAGACACGGAAAATACCCCTGAAATGCAAAAACTCGAAAACATCGATATCGCATTTCTCCCCATGAATCAACCGTACACGATGACACCGGGCCAGGTGGCGGAAGCGGTCAGCGCATTCAAGCCGGGAATTGTCTATCCGTATCACTATGGGAAAACGGACACATCGCTTTTAACCGGTATGCTGGCACGGCAGGACCATACGGAAATTCGCATACGCGACCTTCAATAACGGGTGATTCGGCCCGGTTCGACCGGTGTTCGTGTCTCACCGAAATCCGATGAAAAAACCTCGAACAGAACCCGCCTTTTCTACGGAAAGAAAGCAGGAAGCAGCTATGTTTCCATGAGCGGAACATTCCCGGGCGCAGCGGGATCCCCGGTTGCCCGAAGTGTTTTTTCCCTTGCAATATCGGATTGGCCGGGATATACTGAATCGATTATATCATGAAAACATCCGATCATCGACATCACATTCACATCCGGGACCTTGTTGCCATCGGTATCGTGATGGCGGTATGCGCGATCCTCCCTTCATGCAGCATCATCGGAAAGAATATCAGCGTACCGGTCGTAAAAGGGGGCGTTCTCGATCTCCGCGACTGGAATTTTCGGAAAAACGGATCTGTCGCACTGAACGGGCAATGGGAAATTTACTGGAACCGTCTGCTCGTTCCTGAAGATTTTATCGGAGAGAATAAACCCGCGCCGACCGGTTACATCGATGTTCCCGGATTCTGGAAGGGAAAAACGATCGGAGGCACACGGCTCGATGAAAGCGGTTTTGCCACCTACCGTCTCAGGCTTCTGCTGCCGGATAACGAAAGGAGAGTGGGACTCAAATTCCAGATCGTTTTTTCCTCTTACCGTTTATTCGTCGGGGACAGATTCTTGCTTGAAACCGGAAAAGTGGGCAGAACCGGAGAAACCTCACGGCCGGAGATGAAGCCGCGTATCGTCTTTATTGAAGCGGTAAAGGAAGCCGATGTACTGCTTCAGATATCGAACTTTGAGATGGAACAGGGTGGAGTCTGGACTTCGATGACGATCGGGGACCAGGAGCATATTCTGCAGGAACGGGAGCAGCGCCTCGGTTTTGAAATATTTCTCTTTGGAGCGATTCTCATCATCGGCTGTTATCATCTGGTTTTCTTCGCGAGTAAACTCCGGGAAAAATCTTTTTTGTTTTTCGGACTGTTCTGTATTTTTATCGCGTTCCGGATTATCCTCCATTCTGAGCGTTTTTTCCTCTCGCTTTTCCCCGACATCAACTGGCGGCTTTTTATTAATCTTCAAGTGCTTACCTTTTACCTGAGTGTCCCCTGTTTCATCCAGTTTATTTTTTACCTGTATCCCGATGAAACTTCCAAATACTTTCCCCGTATTTTTACCGTTCTGCACGCGGTCGCCTGTTTTACCCTTTTGCTTCCATATGTCATAAGCAACGCGATCCTGACCGTTATGCAGCTTGTCACCGTGGCCGCGTGTCTTTACATATTCATTATCATCGCTAAAGCCTTCAGGAACAAACGGAACGGCGTTATCGTGTTTTTGATCGGATTTTCTGTTTTATTCGTCACCGTCGTTCACGATCTTCTCTACACACAGGAAATTATCGTCAGTACGCATCTTATTCCCATCGGACAGTTTGTCTTTATTTTCTGTCAGGCGATTCTTCTCAATCTTCGTTTTTCATCGACCTTTGTCGAAGTGGAAAAAATGTCGAGAAACCTCAACATGCTTTTGGAGCAGCGTAAGAAATATTCGGAAGAACTCGAAAAGGAGGTGGAATCCAGAACAAAAGACGTGATCGAAGTCAACAGGGCACTGGTAAGGTCGATGGACGAAGCAAACAGGGCGAATCAGGCAAAGAGTATTTTTCTGGCGAATATGAGTCATGAACTGAGAACACCGCTCAATGCAATTTCGGGATTCGCCGAAATTATCGAAAAATCGAACGATATCGAGGAAACAAAGAAATTCTCGAAAACCATTGTCAAGGAATCGGAAAAACTACTCGAACTCATCAATCAGGTGCTGAACATGTCGAAGATCGAGGCCGGTAAACTCGAACTCGAAATTGTTCCGTTCCTGCTTTCCGAGCTTCTTTCATCGATCGCCAGTTTTTACGGTCTCCAGGCGGAAGAAACGGGCCTCAGTTTTTCGATGACCGTCGATGACGATGTCCCCGCCGCCCTGAAAGGGGATCCCCTCAGACTGCGTCAGATTCTGGTGAACCTCATCGGCAACGCGGTGAAGTTTACCGAAAAAGGTGGTATTTCCGTCAACGTAACAAAAAATCGTAAGCGGGGAACGAGAAAGGTCGAACTGAAGTTTTCCATTACGGATACCGGTATCGGGATTCCCGACGACAAGCAGGATATCATATTCAATAATTTCGAACAGGTCGAAACATCGATTGCGAGAAAATACGGCGGCACGGGGCTCGGAACCGCGATCGCGAATCAACTGACCGGCCTTATGGGCGGGAAGATGGGGGTGAAAAGCAAACCGGGTGAAGGAAGCACGTTCTGGTTTACCGCAAGCTTCGGGATCCCTCGTGAAGACGAACTGAAAGACGTACACAAATTCGAGATAAAGAAACTGCCCTCGAAGATCGATGCGACCGTACTTATCGTCGATGATTATCAGACGAATCTGAAAGTCGCACAGATACATCTGCAAAACACGGGATGCCATGTGCTCGCGGCGGAAAACGGGAGAAAAGGGATCGAGGTGTTCGGGGCTCACCATTGCGATCTTGTTCTGATGGATATACAGATGCCGGAAATGGACGGATATGCGGCGACACGGTATATACGAGAGGAACTCGGCAACAAGGATATACCGATCATCGGGCTTACCGCCCACGCATTCGACAGCGACCGGCAAAAATGTCTGGAAGCGGGAATGAATGACGTACTTACCAAACCCTTTCAAAAGAAACAACTCATTGAAAAGGTGACGTATTGGCTTGTCAGTTCCGCGGCATTCGACGCGTCGAAAATCTGTTACAAACACGAATATGTGCGGCCTTCCATAAAAGACCGGGTTGTCGCGGAAGAACCGGATGTCCTCAAGCCGGTGGATATGGAACGGGCGTATGAGGAGTTTGAAGGGGATATGGAATTTTTTTTCAATATTCTTTTTAAATTCCTTGAAAACCTCAAAACACAGATTATACTTATGAAAAGTGCGTTCGGAAAAAAGGATAAACGGACACTGGTCATGGAAGCACATAAATTGAAGGGGGGGGCGGCGAATATCACCGCGTACCGTATCTCGCGTGTCGCCTTCGCGATACAGAAAGGTGCGGAAAACGAACGGTGGGATACCGTTCGATCGGCCATTGATGAACTTTCATCCGAAACCGATCTGCTCAATGATTTTTATATCTCCGAGAAAGTAAACAGTAAGGAAAAAGGAGCGGAAATAAAGCGTTCACAATGAAATTATTAATCGTTGACGACGAACTGGTAAGCAGGGAAAAATTGAACCGTTATATCACGGATATGGGGTTGGAGACCATGGTCGCGCATGACGGTCTTTCGGGCTATGAAATCTGGGAAAAGGAACGGCCGCATATCGTCGTTACCGACTGGCTCATGCCGGAGATGACCGGAATAGATCTTCTAAAACGTATCCGCAGAAAAGAAGGAGATAAGTCGACCTATGTGATTATCGCAACGGGTAAAAGTGAAGTAAAACAGATGGCGTTCGCCCTCGAACACGGGGCGGATGATTTTATCACAAAGCCGTTTCAGAAAGCGGAACTGACGGCTCGCATCAAATCAGCGGAACGTATCATCAATTTAGGTGTGAGGGATTCCATTCTCGTCGCACTCGCGGAAGTCGCCGAATCGCGCGATCCCGCAACCGAATATCATCTTTCCCGTATCCGGTATTATATAAAAACATTGACGGACGAACTCGGGCGCAGGGGAAACCTTACCTCAGAAACGGTCTATACATTCAGCGAGGAACTCGCGCTTGCCGGTCAGCTGCACGATATAGGAAAAATCGGTATACCGGATGCGGTGTTGCTAAAACCCGCTAAACTGGATAGAGATGAATACGATATCATCAAACGTCATTGCGTAATCGGGTACCGTACCCTGGACCGGGTAGAAAAGAATCATCATGAATCATCTTTTTTAAAGCTTTGCAAGGATGTCATCCTCTATCATCACGAGAAGTATGACGGAAGCGGATATCCGTACGGCCTGAAAGGAGAGGACATACCCCTTCCCGGCGCGATCGCGGGACTGGCGGACGTCTATGATGCGCTTGTGACAAGACGTGTGTATAAAAAGGCCCAATCATTCGAAGAAGCGCATGATATTATCGTGTCGGGTACGGGCACACACTTCAATCCCTCCGTAGTGGAGGCATTTTCCGGATGTCACCGGACCCTGGAACAGATCGCCTCCGATTTTAAGCCGTACGCGTAATTGCCCTTATACAGATGAATAACGGGAATTTCATGAGGTCTTCATAATCCTCAGGGGAGGTGAATTTGAATTCCGGAAGCGGCCTGGGTTCCAGTATCCGTTCGATGACGAATCCGTTACCGCTTAAGGCCTCAGCAATACTTCCCAGGCTGTGATAGTAACTCGGCATTGTCACGTGTTTGCCGAAACCTTTCCAGACACAGCTTACTTCTCTGGTTTCAAAATAATTGTCGATGTTAAAATAACGGTAGGAAAAAAAGGGATGCTCCGTTGAAAAGACAAGCCAGCCGCCCGGATGTAAAACACGGCTGAACTCGGCAAAAAGCGGCGTATGATCCTTTACATAGGTAACCGCTAAAGAACTGAGTACGCCGTCAACGGTATTGTCACCTAAAAACGCGAGCGGCTCTTCCATGTTCGCCCTAAGAAGCGTGACTTTTTCTCCGACACGAGCCCGCGCATGCCGGATCATCTTCTCGTTTGCATCAAAGGCGGTGACAACGGCACCTTTCTTCAATAAAATTTCGGTAAAAAAACCGGGACCGCAGCCGGCGTCGAGGATATGAGCGTTTTGTACATCCGGCAGCAGGGAAATGACTGCCGGTGTATTGTACAAAGCGTTATGTGGTTTTGTATCGACCATCACAGCGTATGAATCGGCCAGTTCATCATACGCGTCGTACGGTAACGGTTTTTTCATCATGGCGTCCTGTACCGATATTATTACGGGAAGAAGAAAAAGTCCATACTTCGCCGTGACATAAAAAAAGCGTGAGGCCATTATCAATTAATCCTTCGACTATTGAATCCTCCGTATCCATCTGGTATAGTTTATAAAGGGATCGGCAATGGTCTTTTGGATTGCCATGTGTTATCTTTATTATTGAAGGAAAGTGATATCGCCATGGACAAGCAGACGATTTTAAAAAGGGCAGAAGATTATATCTTTCTTGAAAAAGACACGCGTTTCAGAGAGGAAGTGGAGCGACTTGTCGCAGAGGGTGATATCGATGCTTTGAATGACCGTTTTTATACCGATCTCGAGTTCGGGACCGGGGGTCTTCGTGGGATTATCGGCGGCGGGTACAATCGAATGAATCCGTTCGTTGTGAAGCGTGCGACACAGGGGCTTGCCAATTATATCAAGAAAACCGCCCCGGCGGAAAGCGCTTCCGTCGTTATTGCCTATGATTCACGGCTTCATTCGGATACCTTTGCTGAAGAAGCAGCCGGGGTTCTGACCGGAAACAATATACGCGTGTATCTGTTCGGCAGACTGAAGCCGACCCCGGAGCTTTCCTTTGCCGTACGATATTTCAAGGCCGCGGCCGGCATCGTGATAACGGCGAGTCATAACCCGCCAGAATATAACGGGTACAAAGTCGTCTGGAACGACGGGGCGCAGATATTGCCGCCGCATGATGAGGGAATTATCGAAGAAGTAAAAGCGGTAACGAACGATATCACCGTCCTCGATAAAAAAGAAGCGATCGATCGGGGTCTTTTAATCATGATCGACCGGGACGTCGATAAAGCCTTTATCAAGACGGTGAAGGATCTCTCGCTTCGTCCGCAGCTCGTCAGGGAACGGGGAAAGGAACTTAAGGTCGTTTATACTCCACTTTGCGGAACGGGTGCCGTTCCCGTATCCAGGGCGCTTTCCGAACTCGGGATCGATGTGATATTCGTGCCCGACCAGAAAGATCCCGACAGTAATTTTAACGGATTGAAGTATCCCAATCCGGAAGAAGCTTCCGCCCTGGAGAAAGCGGTCGCGCTGGGAAGAAAGGTAAAGGCGGACATCGTCATGGGGACCGATCCGGATGCCGACAGACTCGGTATCGCCGTTCCGGAAAAAAACGGGCGCTTTAACCTGTTGACCGGAAATCAGCTTGGCGCGCTTCTTGTCGATTACATATTTATGAGTCTCAAGGAGATGGGAAAACTTCCTCCCAGGTGCGCGATGGTAAAAACAATAGTCACATCGGAACTCGGACGTCTCGTCGCCGAGGATTACGGCGCAATCTGTTTCGATACCCTCACCGGTTTCAAATATATCGGTGAAAAGATTCGGGAATTCGAATCGAATCATGACGGCCCGCAATTCGTCATGGGATATGAGGAAAGCTACGGATACCTGATCGGAACGAATGTCCGTGACAAGGATGCGGTAACGGCCGCGACATTGGCGTGTGAAATGGCACTCTACCATCTTTCGAAGAATATATCCGTACTCGATCGTCTCAACCAGCTTTATCATAAGTACGGTTATTTTGAAGAAAGCCTCATATCGAAATATTTCAAGGGAGAAAGCGGAATAAAAACAATGCAGCTCCTTATGGACAAACTGAGGAATGAGGCGCCGGAGAAAATCGGCGGAGAAAACGTGAAGTTGGTCAAGGATTATAAAACCGGGACGACCCGGTATATGGAAACCGGGGAAAAGGTGAAAGATATCAGCCTGCCTTCGTCGAATGTTCTCCAGTTTTTCCTCGCCGACGATAGTATCATCTCCGTGCGGCCGTCGGGAACGGAGCCGAAGATCAAATTCTATACATCAGTCAGGAGTGACGCCGGACTGGATTTGGAAAAAGCGAAAACGATCGTGGGTGAAAAGACAGAAAAGATATCCGAAGAGATTAATAACCTCATCGATTCCATATAACACGAAGCCGGAGGAAGGTATGCCGGATAACGAAAGAAAAGAGAAACGGAAAACCAATATACTGAAGGCGGCGCTCGGCACGGGAATTGTGTTGTGTTATGTGCTAATGGGAGGCGTTTTCCCGGCGACGTTATTCGATACTATTGTCGCTCCCCTTTTTATGTGCTCGTTTGTCGCAACGAGCGTTCTTACCGGGTTTCTCGCCAAGCGATTGGGCAGATCGGGTGCCGGCTGGGGTTTCGGCACTTTTTTTACCGGATTGGTTCCCTCGGTCGTTCTCCTGTTTCTCGGGAAGAAGAAACAGCTTCTTCTCCGGGAAAAGTATGAAGCACAGATCGCCTCAAACAAGATACAAAAAACAGAGAAAGTGATACTTTCCATCGCGCAAAAAAACAAGGGGAAGGTGACACCGGCGCTCGTCGCACTCGAAGCGGATATCGGTATCGAGGAAGCGCATAAAAAGCTCGATGAACTCGTGCGCCGGGGATTCGTCTCTATGGAAGTGACAAAAGGCGGGGCGGTCGTCTATATCGTGCCGGAGTTTTCGGATGAAGGGAATGACGAGTTTATATAGCTGAAACACCGTCGCGAGTTCGAGAGGCCCTCATCTTTTTACGATATTTATTCTGATAATGACCTGGCGGTCTGAAAACCTTTTCTTTATGAAAGCGACAACCTCATCCATGAGTGCCTTGTCGCATGCTTCGATACGGTAGTCGAACCAGCTTTTCTTTTCCGCCATTTTCATACCGCAGAACGTAAAAGGGATTTTCCTGGAAAGCAATTCGTTTTCGATTTCAGTTCTTGAAATACCGTTACAGTTGAATCCTATTCGCAATGCATAATATGCAGCCTGTCTCTTTCTTTCTCCAAAGCGCATGACGCCGAGCAGGAACAGCAGGCCGCCCGTACTCAAGGCGATGAAAGCGGCCAGGATATAAAACTCGAGACCGCACGCCATCCCGATCACGATCGAGATAAAAACGAACGCCATATCGCGGTAATTCTGCACCGCGGTACGGAATCGTATGACGGAAACGGCGCCGACGAGCCCGAATGCACGGGCGAGTTCGTTTCCCACGATCATCATGGCGGCGGCGATTGTCATCGAAAGAACGACAAGCGACTGCATCATCAGATGGATTTCTTCACGCTCCGGATTGAGGCGTTTGTAAATAAGCGACAATAGAAAACTGAGAAAGGCCGAGAGAGCGAATCCGACCATCATCGACGTTATATTTATATTTTCATTGACGAGCGGTTTCGAGAGGAAATCCGCTATCGCATCGAGCATATCATCTCCTCATTTAAAAAGACAAGGTTCGTTATTCCCGTATCGTCAACGGCTATTCGTTTCCAAAACGGTTTCCCGGGGTATCCGTACGAACGACATCCGTCATTATTGTATGTGATACAGGGGATTGTTGTCAAGGGAGGAAGGCTTTTACCGGACCGATTGACAGGACAGATATAAAAAAGCTATAATCGACGCCTGATATGCGTGACAGAAAAGTAATGATCTTTTTTCTTATACTCGTTTCCGTTGCAGCGAATATACAGGCAGAAAAGAAGGATATGGATATCGATGCGCGCTTCGTTCTCGAGGCTGGGTGTGAACTCGAGGATGTCGATTATTACGATATCGAAGCCGAAATAGCGTTTTCATTCGAGGTCACAAAAGAGGTATTATTGAAACTCGAACTCGAAGCGGACAAATTCGAAGTCGAATCCGAAGAGATCTCCCTGCGGTGGTCCGCCCTCGAGTTTATGTGGATTAAAGCGGGTCAATTCGAACCGGAACTGATGCTGGATGAGGTTATCGGGCGCCGCAGCCGTTTGTTTTCGACAAAAACAGCGGTGGCTGATTATGCGGATGCATCGGGCTATTCGATAAATAATCTCGGTGTAAAAATATACAGGAATTATGTCAAAGATACCTTTCCTTTTTCATACGCGTTTCATGTCGCTTTCAACACCGCCCATTTCGAATCGCAGTTTATCGGAGCCTTTTTTTATCATTTCGATAAAGAGGACAGGTTTTTGGGTATAACGGCAAGCTATATCCCCTCACTCTTCCACGACAGGTGGCTTTCAGACGAATCGTATTACAAACTTCATGCATTTCTCGTCGATCTGGTTTTCGCCGACTATGAAAGCGATATCCGTTATGGATTGGAACTGACCGGAGGTTCCAATCTGATCGATCCGATCGGATTGCTGCATTATCCCGGTGCCGATGACAGCTTTTTCGCCGGAGGAGACGCCCACGCCGGGATCGTATTTTCATTCGGCGATATCGAGTGGATTCCCGCACTCAGATACACCATCCTCTTTCCCGATATCGGACGCCCCGATTATCCCCGGATGGAAATTATCGGCGGAAGCAGGCTCGATTATAAAAAAAAGGTATCGATTGTCTTCGACGGGGGCGTGGGTATCAATATGTTCGCGGGAGAAGATGATCCTGTGACGCAACTAGAGTTTTTATGGTCGCTGCAATTAATGGCAACATATTGAAACGGGGATTTTTTTTAATCCTCGTACTCTGCATTACGGCCGGATGCGGTGAGGTGATCTGTTTTTCTCCGGTACCCTGTCCGGATTTAGGCCCGATTACCCGCATCCATGTCTCCCTTTCACCCGCTTCCCTGAAAAAGCTCTATAACAGTGTCGCGGAAGACGACTATGCACCGTGTCTTTATGAAGAAGACGGGCGGCGTATAAAGGCATATATAAAGGTAAGGGGCTTCACCTCGAGGATATATCCGAAAAAATCCTTTACCGTCAAAATCTCGACGGAAAACCGCACGATTCGATATTGTCTCGAATCATTCAATATCGAGAACAGACTCGTTTTTTTCGCCTATAAAAAAGCGGGGCTTTGCGTTCCGGAAACGAAAGGGGCGGCGTTGTTCGTGAACGGGGAGTATATCGGCTGTTACACGAAAATACCGATTTATAATGAAGACGATCTGGAAGCATGGTACGGTGAGAGCGACACGCAATTGTTCAAATGCCATTTCGGGAATATGGGATTCGATCTTCCCCTTCATTACCGGTCGGAAAAATGCTTTCCGGACGATTCGGACTTTACGACGCTGGACAGGCTTGTCTATAACGTTGCGCATATGGGCGACGAAGAATGGAACGCGTGGATGGATGAGTATATCGATAAAGACGATTTTATACGGTATATGGTCGTGCACGATTTTTGCGCGGTCAGGGACACTTCGATCCAAAACTTCTATATCTACCATCATGACACCGTTAGCATTCTTCCGTGGGACAACGGGATAAGCATGAATCCCGACAATATACCGGCCGTCGGGGGCCACAATATACTCACGGGTCGTATTCTGGAAAACACCGAAATGAAAACACGATACAATGCCATGTTGGAACTTCTCTTCATTCAGGCGGGAGAATCGAACATAACAGACGATATGACGGATGAACTCGAAAGGATCTATGCCGAGATCGACAGGGCAGTGTATCATGAACCGACCTATTATATCGATTATAGCGATTTCATCAATAAAAAAAACAGACTTATGACCTTTCTTTCGGAAAGATCCGCATCGATTCCCGACCCGCCCCTCCCGTAGATTTGTGGAAAATTTTTTTAATATAGAAGAGGAATTCGCTTGACATTCATGTTCAGATACTTTAAATTACAAAGTAGCTATGAAATATAAAGTAGCTTTAATCGACAAACCGAAAGGAGTATCGTATTATGCCGGATAACGGAATGCTTGATAACAGGAAAACCATCGACGAGTTTTCAGATAACCTCAAAACGATCAAGGAGCTTCTCTTTGAAGTAAAAATAAAAACGATCTACGCACGGTGGGCGTTTTATGTGTGGGGGGGGCTTCTCATTGCCGGCGGTATCGTTCATTTTCTGGTCGAACGCTATGCATCCCTTGCCCCGATGGAGTATTTCTATTATATCTGGGTTCCCGTCATTATTTTAGCCGGACTTTTTGAATTAATTTCATTCATACAGAATATGACGCGGCATTCGTTGAACATTCTCTCTCCGCCGCTCGTCAAATACTATATCGGGCTGGTTCTTTTTCTTTTTATCGCCATCCTCCCCTGTCTCGTCTTTCTCAAACTCGAAGTTTACCGGGACATCCCCGTTTTTCTGACCGCGGCGGCCGGCGGGTTTTATATACTCTATGCCCTTGCCACTCATATCAACTATCTCGTTCCGGCGGCCATCCTCACCGCATCGAGTTTTATTTTTTATTTTTCGGGACTTCCGACACACCTCCTCGTCCTCGTTTGCAGTATATGCGCGGGGGGCGGATGGATCGGCGGCGGGTTCATCTGTTACCTGCTTCAAAAAAAGGATGCCGCGGATGAGTGATCTCTACCTGGGATTCGATCAGATATTTTTCGAAAAAACCAGGCTTTCGATGATTTCCCTTCTCTACAGGGAAAAATATGTCAGTTACAACCGGTTCAGGAAAATTATCGGCGGAACAGACGGCGCGGTCTATTCACATCTCAAAAAACTCCTCGAAGGCGGGTATATCAGGAAAAAGAAGGAAATTATCGAAGATACGGCGCATACGATCTATTCCCTCACCCGAAAGGGGGAAAAGCGTTTTTCCGATTATATCGATTTCATGGAAAAGGTCGTTCGGGAATATAAAGGAGGACAGACGAATGGAAACGAATAGCTCACTCAAATCACGCCTTCTGGGAAGGTGGGGCCGTTGGGCGGTTACCAACTGGCAGCGCGCACTCCTCATCGGGTTTGCCGTTACCATTATCTTGGCAATGGGATTTTTCTTTCTTTCGATGGAAATGACATTCTATTCGATTCTTCCCCGGTATTCGAACAAAGTGGTGGAACTGAAGCACATTGTCGAGCAATTTCCACTTTCCTCCGCGATTACCGTCGTTGTCGAAGCCCGGGATAAAGGCGACAGGGAAAGGGCGGCGTTATCCGTGGCTGAAAGTGTCGATGCTCTTACCGATGAGTTCGGAAAAGCGGAATATAGCGAATACATCGATAATGTCACCGGAAAACTCGAAAAGGAGTTTTTCGGGAGGTATGGTCTTATCATCCAGAAAAAGGAGGACCTCGAGAGATTCGTTGACATTTTCGGCAGCCTTGACTTTATCCCCCTGTTGATCGGCCTCAATAATGATTTCGAGGCCGAGTATTCGGGGAATGAGGCCAAACTCGAAGAAGACGAACGAACGGCCGTTTCCCAGTTCAGGGGACTTGAAAAACTCCTGTTGATCATGAAAACGGCCGCGGAAGGAAAGGCAGTCAGCGACGAGACGATCGAAGAAACGACCGACCGGCTCCTCTTCGGCGACGAGTATTTTTTTAACAGGGACAATACCATGGCGCTTTTCATCATCCAGCCGACCTTCGATGTCAATGACCTCGAGGCGCTCGTCACTGCGGTTCCCCTGATGGACCGGGTCGCCAAACGGATCGCGAAAGAACACGGGACGACGGCCGGTCTTACCGGCCTGACTGTCGTCGGCAAGGATGAAATGGTTACCTCGGAGCAGGGACTCGCCCTTTCCATGTCGATCGCCTTTATCCTCATTATTTTGCTTTTGATTATCGTTTTCAGAATGTTCGCCATCCCCCTTATCTCGGGTATTCCCCTCCTCGCCGGGGTGGTCTGGACCGTCGGCATTACCGGATTGGTGTTGCACCGTCTCAACATCATGACCGCCATGTACATGGTGGTCATGATCGGATTGGGCATCGATTACGCGATCCATCTTCTCACCACCTTTGTTCAGGAAAAGGATGACGGCAAGGGGACGGTGGATGCCATGTATGCCAGTTTCGTGAAATCGGGATCGGGAATCGCGACCGGCGCCCTGACCACGGCGGTTGCGTTCTTTGCCCTTGTGATCGCAGAGAGCGAAGTGGTCAAGGAACTGGGATTCGTCGCGGGTGCAGGGATTATCTGCGAATACTGCGCCATGATGATTTTTATCCCCGCGCTTATCGGGTTCAGATCACATCGGCTTGAAAAACTCGGAAAGAAAGAGTCCGATCTTTTTCTCCACAAGGTACTACGGCAGCCCAGGACCCTCCCCGGTATAGGCAAAGTGATCGCAAAACATCCCGCACTCATCGCCTCTCTCTTTATTCTGGCCGGCATAGTCATTATCACACAGGCGCCCGGAGTAAGGGTCGAGGATAATATTATGGAAATGGAGGCGGAAGGACTCGAATCCGTGGAATTGCAGGATGTCATGGTCGACGAGTTCGAAATGGCGCCCGACTCCCTTTCCATCCGAACCTCATCAATCAAAGAGGCCGCATCGTACGCCGACGACCTTGAACGGCTCGCTTCGGTGAAAGCGGTGGATTCGATCGCGCCGTTTATCGCGACGGAGGAAGAACAGAAGGAACGGCTGCCCGTGATCGGTGAATTCGAAGAAAAACTCCGGGTCTACGCCCCCGGCGCTTCGATCGATGCCGGGAAGCTTACCGGAGAACTGGAGCGGTTGTGGATGAACTTTTCGGAACTTTCGATCCTGGCATATGGAAGCGGTATGAGCAGAATGTCATATATCCTGGACCGGCTTACCGGTGTGAACGAGGAGGGGGAGAAGGCGGAAGTATCGGTAATCGATGAGATCATCGGACTTCTTGAAACGGATCAGCAGGCAGTCGAAGGACTTTCGTCACTCCAGAAACGGCTGGGTTCGAGTTTCCGTCAAAAGCTTCTTCATATGACGGAAGGAAAAACCATCGGTATCGGGGATCTCCCCCGGTCGATCAGGGACGCATATATTTCAAAACAGGGGGATGAGTACATCGTCAATATCTATCCCAAACAGAACCCGTGGATCAAACAGAACAGGGACGTGTTCGTGCGGCAGGTGGAAAGTATCAATGAAAACTCGACCGGTATGATTCTTGTTGCGGACCAGATGTCGCGTATCGCAGAAGTCGATGCGGTCCGGGCTTCGATTGTCGCCGCGGTCATTATCTTCATTCTTCTTTTTCTCGATTTCAGAAACATCAAGCTTTCGATCATAACGATGCTTCCGCTGGGATTTTCAATCTTTTCCCTTTTCGGCATCATGGCCATACTCGGCATCAAGTTCGATTTTATCAATGTGATCGGGATTCCGCTTCTTATCGGGATCGGGATCGATGACGCGGTGCATATCAGCCATCGCTACCGCTACGAAGGAAAAGGGAAGATCGGCACGGTGATTGAAAAAACGGGCGCGGCGATATTCATGACTTCGCTGACGACGATGATCGGGTTCGCTTCATTTATTCCCTCGGTCATGAAGGCGATGAAAAGCACGGGGGTTGTCCTCACCATCGCGATCGCGCTGGCATTTGTTTTTTCTCTCTTTTTACATCCCTCGATGCTTGTGCTCATGTATGAAAAGCTGCATTTCAGTTTTCTGCCGTGGAAAACGGCTAAAAGAAAGGAGTAAAAAATGAAGACGTCTATATCGATACTGGCCGTGATCCTCGCGGCGCAGACGGCGCTGTTCGCCGATACGGATATCGAAGGAATCGTCCGCCGGGCGGACGCGCTGCTCCGGACGGAGAGGGTTCATTCGGTGAGCGAGATGATCATTTACCGTTCGGGAAAAGCACGGCCCGCTATGAACGTGGAAGGATACGAAATGAACGGCGAAGACGGCTCGATGTCGTTGACCGTTTACCGGTCACCGGCGAAAATGAAAGGAACCGCATACCTGATGATCGGGGACGACATATGGGTCAGGTTCGGAAACACGGGAAGGATCAGAAAATTGAGTTCCTCCGCCAAGAAGAACTCGGCCGGGGGCTCGGATTTCTCCTACAATGATATGAATGATACCTCTCAGGGACTTTCCGAAAAGTATTCCCCCTCATTACTCGATGACAATACCTCAGTCGACGGAGCGGTCTGTTATAAAGTGCAGTTTTCAGCCATAACGGGCAAAGAAACCCCCTACGAGAAACTGGTATGCTACATAACGAAGGATGATTACCGGTATGTGAAAATAGAATATTTCGAAAACTCAGGCCATATAAAAACCCTCACCCTTTCGGACTGGCGAAAAGAGGGTGACCGTTCGTATCCGTACCTTATTACCATGCACAGCCACACGAGTCCGTCCTATACCGAATACCGTATCGTGTCGATCACCTTCGACAGCCCCCTGGTCACCGAAAGGCTGTTTACACAAACCTATCTCGGGCAGATAAAATAACGGGAGGAGGAACACCGATATGAAACGAACTGCCGCAACGATATTTCTGGCCGTTATATCGGTCTCATTCATATATGCCGATGTCGGATTTTCGGGCGATCTTACCCTGTCGCTGACTTCGTACCTGGCATTTCCCTACAACGACGAACGATTCGACACCCTGATCAATCCCGGTAATTATGCGGGGGTGAAAGACCTTTCCCTTTCCCATACGATAACGGCGAAGCTCGACGGAAGCGACGAGGCATCGCTTTCGACCTTTTCCCTCTGGTGCGCCTTCGATACCTACCGCATCGCCGAAGCCCTTTTCGCGGCCGCGGCAGGAGATCCTGCACAGACCGCCGCCGTTTCCGAAACACTCCCGTTTCTGGGTGCGTCGTTCGGGACGGTCGAAGTGATTCGCGCGAATGTCGCTTTTTACGCGGGGGATGCCGTCAGGCTGTGCGCGGGAAGGCAGCAGATGTATACGGGGTACGGGTACGGGTGGAATCCCATCGATTTTGCCAATCCGATCAAAAATCCGTACTCACCGGAAGCGGAACTTATGGGAGTGGACGGTATAAAGGCCACGCTCACGGCAGACAACACCGCCTCGACGTCAATAAGCTGCATCATAAGCGGCGATACACCGGGCGGCATCGATTTCCGGGATGCGGCGATAGTGAGTGAAAACACCCTCCGTTTCCCGGATGTCGAGATGGTGCTGAACGGCTTGTACGAGTACGACGGGCATGAGGGGGAGGACGGGGTACCTTCCGCCCTGGGCTGCGGCATCAAGGCGAACGTCTTCGATATCGGCGTTTACGGAGAGGCGGCGCTCAGGTTCGGAAGCAGGAAACGTTACTATGACCTGCCGTCCGCGGAGCCGGCCGTAAAGACTGAAGCGGTCTTTTCCGGTCTTGCCGGTATCGAATATGTCTTTCCCGGCGAGACGGCACTCGTTCTGGAATACTTCTACAATGGCGAGGGAATGAGTGAAAAGGAAAAGACCGATTACGAGGAGATTGTTGAGGCGGCGGTAGGAGCGGCCGGGGCGCCGTCGGCAACCCAGATCGGGATGATCGTCCCCGGCTATATCAACAGGCATTACATCCTCTGCCGCCTCGAGTACCCCCTTTATGACATCGACTCGGACGCGGAGCTCACGGTCATCTTTTCACCTGACGGCCTGATGCTGAACGTGCTTCCCGCGTTTTCGGTGTCGGTGACGGGAAACCTCACGGTGACGGCGGGCTACACGGGGCTTTTCGATTTTGACGGGAACAGAATCAACGAAGCCTCACTCAGCCCGGCTTCCCATATGGCGGAAATAAAGGCGGTCTATTATTTTTAGGAGAAAGACGTGTCAGTCGAAGGTCTCGCCGCCGTTCGTCGAAACGGCGAGCCTCAGCCTGTTGTCGTCGTCGTCGTCCGGATTATCGCCGTCATCGACATAGGTGACGACGACGAGGCTGCCTGACGCCGCGACCGAACAAAGCCTCCCGGTGCCGGAGCCGGCCGAGGACTCCAAATCCACGGTAACCGCGTTCCATGTAGAAACGGGCCTTTTCGAGTATCTGAATTCTTTAGCGCCTGCAAGGTAATAGGCTGCATGCAGGCCGCCTTCTTCCAGCGTCATGGAAATATCCGTCGAATATACAGCATCCCCATTAATATTAGCAGGTCCGGTCCATGTACCGCCATTATTACCGGAATAAAAATACAACGCACCCCCGCCTCCCGCAACAGCGACATGGATAACGCCGCCGTCATCGATGATCGCCTTGCACGATTGAATTGGAGTCGTCGATATCTGAGACGGCGCTTCCCACGTTTCGAGATCCGCGGAATACGTGTGGTGTATATAATCATCTGTTCCCCTGAAGACGATATGAACGTCATCGTTTAACGTACTGTAGGCGATCGAGGAGGGTGAAGAGAAGCCGGGAATGTCCGCCGCGGCGGCAACCGTTGTGAAGGTAAGCCCCCTGTCCTCCGACCATGCGCACATGATGTCACAGATGTCCTCCGTGTCATTGTGCGCGTTACAGTAGCTTATGTAGACATTGTCGCCGTAACCGGTAATCCCCGGATA
Organism: Spirochaetales bacterium; assembly: GCA_016930085.1. Classification (NCBI taxonomy): domain Bacteria; kingdom Pseudomonadati; phylum Spirochaetota; class Spirochaetia; order Spirochaetales; species Spirochaetales bacterium. Next base: position 15,434 of record JAFGHO010000128.1, on the reverse strand, counting down.
CCCGTCGCCGCTCGTAAGGTAAGCACCGATATCGCACCTCCGGACGGAATCCCCCCCGTCATAGGAGACCATGGCGACGAGACGGTCGCCGCTGTTGAAGGCGATATACAACACACCCTCGACTTCGGACATATTGATGAGAGTTGCCGCCCTTGAAGAGGAATCGAGTACCGCGGCGCTCCAATTCACCCCCCGGTCCTTCGATCTGGTGAGGATGAGGCCGTCTTTTATTTCATCGTAATACACCACATAGACATTATCCCCCCGTGCTGCGGCATTGTTGTAGCTCCAATGCCCTTTTTCACAGAGGATCCTCGAGACGCTTCCGGAAGACGGCAGGGTATAGCTTCCGCCGTAGGAAAGAATTTTGATGCCGTGCATGGGATCGAAATAGGGACATCCTGTCAATATTACAAAAACGATCGCCAAAAAAAGAATATATTTGACCATGCGTCTCTCCTTCGTTAATAGTTCAGCTGGACTGCGAGACCCGCAGAATATGCGAAATAAGCGGAGTTGTCAAAGGCGATAGCGATAATATTATTGTAGAGATAAAGAAAGAAATCGTTTCCTATCGCCACCCCGGCACTGACGCCGGGACTCGCGAATAGTTTCGTCGTCACAAGATCATCCACTTCGCCGGATTCGTATTGTATATCATTGACCGTAAACCCCGCTGAAACGTCGCAGGCGAGAAAGAAGGGCGCGGCGATATCAAAACTCAGCCGGATATGGAAGGCGACGGGCAGTGATGTCAGTCCATACTCATAAAACGGATCGGGATAATCGTCTGTCGTATGGTGGTACTGGAAACCGAAGAGCAGCCCGTATCCGAAGGTGGCCCATCCCAGTTCGGAGAGGAAATCGAGGTAGGCGAGGGGAGTAACGGTAATGCCCAGGGCGGTGTTGAGGTCTCCGAACGGGATCGTGACACCTGCCCCGCAGCCGACGGCCATGGCGGGCGAGCGCGATTCCGTATCTTTCCTGAAAGCATCGCCGTCCGGAACAATGTCCGGGTTCGTCTTCTTTTTTTCGTCCGATTTTACTGTTTTATCCGGTTTTGTTTTTTCATCCTCCTTCGTTTCCGAAGCGATCGCTTTTGTCTCCCCGCCGGAAAGGCGTTCGGCGAGTTTGTAGAGGTCGTCGACGATCTCGTCGATGCCAGCATACACCCCTTCGACGGTATTCATTGTCCTGCCCGTTTCCGTTTGAAGCAGCTTGATGGTGACAAGGTACCTGGAGCCCACCTTTCCGATATTCCCCGTCACGATGTATTCGGCGGAAAGGAGTTTTCCGATTTCAAGAAGGCATGTTTCATCCGAACAACCGCTTATGGAGAACTCCATTTCACGCAGCAGTGAATCACGTTCCTGGATATCGATGAGGATGAATTTATCCGTCTTGAACAGGGCGGACGAAAGAAAGGAGATGATCGATCTCATCTCGCTTTTGGAAACACCGGACGTGGTGAAATCCATGACCGTGACAATCGGCTTATTCTCGGCACAGAGGGGATAAGCCAGTATCAGGACGAGTAAAATGACGGCTTTTTTCACGACAGACCTCACAATGATTAATATCTGATGAGAAAATAATACATATTTCTTGTTAATTCAATGACAGAAAGAATAAATTTGAGGTCGTGAACAGGAAAAACGGCATTCCGCATTATTTTTGTCGACAAATCATACAGAGAAATTTCCTATACAAAAATAATGAAATTCACTGATAGGTTTCAAAGGGATATGTGATATACTGAAGATGACCTATGATTTGTATTGTTAAGGTATGTTCAAAGAGAAAAAAGGAGTATCGTATGAGGAACAACACGTTTACCAATAAATGTCCGGGAATCGTCTGCGCGCTTTTACTTTTTTTCGCGACCGGGCTCTCGGCACAAACGCCGGGCGATGTTAACGGCGATAACACGATCAATATCGTCGATGCCCTCCTTGTGGCACAGTATTATGTGGGATTGAATCCCTCGCCTTTCGAACGCGACAGGGCGGACACAAATTGCAGCGGGGCCGTCGATATCGTGGACGCCTTGTTGATCGCGCAATACTATGTCGGACTCATCGATTCATTATCCTGCGACACAACCCCTGAACCGACGGCATTCGCAACCGATACCCCGGCACCCACGCCGACGGAAACAGTCACCGCCGCTCCCACACCGGACCCAGGATCCACGCCGTCCGGTTCAGGAGTAAGCTGCGCGGGGTATCCGGTCTGGAACTCGAACGTCGTCTATGACGAATCCGGGACCCTCGTCCAGTATAACTGCAATCTGTACAGGAACAGCTATTTTTCATACGATCAGAATCCGGAAGAATATTCGACGAGTGAATACGATACCTGGGTCCTGATCGGGACGTGCAACGACGAGTGCAGAATGGGTGAAGGCCCGTGGGTCGCCTGCGGCGAGTGGGACGACTGGGAAAACGGGGGGTACACCATCTACAACAACATCTGGGGCGACGGTGCCGGAACGCAATGTATCTGGGCGGAATCCTACAGCAACTGGGGTGTCGAAGCGGATCATCCCTCAACGAGCGGCGTCAAGTCGTATCCGAATGTGTCAAAGAATATCGAAAAAAGCCTGAGCGCGATAGGAAGCCTCTCGAGCAGTTTTAACGTGACCGTACCGGGAAGCGGGGCGTACGCCACGACATACGATGTCTGGGCCGGCGGAGATCAGTTTGAAATCATGATATGGATGAACAAGACGGGCGCCGTCGGACCGATTGCCGGCGGCTGGGACGATGACGGAACACCGATACCGGAGGCGACAAATAAAAGTGTCGGGGGACATACATGGAACATCTACAAGGGAAATATCGGTTTTACGGTTATTTCATTCGTCAGAACGGCAAACACCACCTCGGGCACCGTCAATATCAAGGCGCTTCTGGAATGGATAAGGGATCAGGGGTGGTTCGGCGATGTGATCGTCAACAGGGTCCAGTTTGGTTTCGAGATTACCTCTTCACCGGGTAACCTGGAGTTTATCTGTAACAGCTATTCCTGTAACTAGCAGATACCGGAAAACCGGCATTCGCCCGTGGATGCCGGTTTTCTTTTTTCATGATTGACAGAGGTTTGAAAAACGGCTACCATGTGATTCACCGGGAATGGTGAACTCAGGTGAACAATCATGTCGCTGTTTTGTACGGTGACGTCGAGCCCGACGCCCGTGCAGATGAAAAAGACGTCCTCCTTCAGACAGCATCGATATCCGCAATCCTCGAAGAACTCGGTTATCGTGTGACGCGTATTCCGGTCACCCTTTGTCTCGACCGTGTCGTCGAAGCGCTTCGTGAATGCGAACCGTTTGTCGCCTTTAATCTGGTAGAATCAATCGGAAACAAAGGCCACTATATTGTTTTTATCCCCTCGATTCTCGACGAACTGGGAATCCCCTATACCGGATGCGGGTCGGAAGCGATCATGCTGACATCGAACAAACTCATAGCGAAAGACATCATGTCGGTGCATGATATTCCGACACCGTCATGGGTCCCGCTTACGAAGGACATTGACATTGACGCGCTTTTCGATCCGCCCTATATTATCAAATCGGTATGGGAACATGCTTCGATAGGCCTCGACGATCATTCGGTCTTTTTCTCGAAAGAGGACCTTCAAAAGAGACTCGCTTCATTAGATTTCAATCCCGCTTTTTATCCATGGTTTATCGAAGCCTACATGGACGGCAGGGAAATTAATATCTCCATCATCCAGGATTCATCGGCTCCCAGGATACTCGAGCCCGCTGAAATTCTCTTTACCGGCTATCCCGAGGGTAAACCGAAGATTGTCGGGTATTGTTCGAAATGGGAGGAAACCTCCTACGAATATCAAAACACCCGGCGTTCCTTCGAGTTTAGCTCAGATGATGAGTCGATGATCGCCGATGTAAAAGCGATATGCCGTCGATGCTGGCGTCTGTTTTCCTTACGCGGGTATGCGAGGATCGATTTCCGGATCGATGAAAACAACCGTCCGTGGGTGTTGGAAATAAATGCGAACCCCTGCCTGACACAGGACAGCGGATTCGTTGCCGCCTTGCACAGGTCGGGGTTGACGATAAACAAGTTTGTCGAAAGGACGATAGCGTATGCGGTCTTGCGGTAATTCAAAAAATAATCAAACGGATATAGGGCCGGAGATAGTACTGCGGGATACCCCGATAGAAATGGACAGGGAGACGATCCGGAGTCTGGCACGCGGATCAGGTGTTTTCCGGGAGGATGAGGTTGCGATCGCGGTCGAATTGCTGGATGAATGGCTGGTGAAAGGACATGCGAGCGGTTATCATTTTCTCTTTTCCGAAATTTCAGGAAGGGTGAATGGTTTCACTATATACGGTCCCGTTCCCTTTACCAAAAATCGTTACGACCTTTACTGGATTGTCGTTGATAAAGCGCTTCAAGGCAGGAAAATCGGGACGATTCTGATACGTGAAACGGAAGCGAAGATTCGTGGTATGGGCGGGGAACGAATATACATAGAAACATCTTCGACCGCCCCTTACGAACCGACACGGTGCTTTTATCGAAACAAGGGATACAAAGAGGATGCCGTTTTAAAGGATTTTTACCGGGATGGCGACTCCAAGGTCATTTTTGTCAAGGTCTTGTAAAATGGTAACGGTGTCATGAAAAACGGCAACCCGAATCATTATCACATCGCAATGGCTTCCGACTGGGAGTATGATCTGGATTTCTTTCATATGATCGAGGCCGCCGCCGCAGACCGCGGGCTTTCGGCCTATTATATCCATCCGAAAAATCTCGACGATGTCTACACCCTGCTTCAACAGGATAAGGTTTCCTTTGATTTTTATATCGATCGTGCATCGGATACAACCCCATCGTTTATCGGACTGCAGCACCTCGCCGCGGGGAAACATATCCGCGTGCTGGACCCGGTCCACAAGATCGAATGGGCGCTGGACAAGGCGACGATGCATCTCGAGTTTATATCCCATCACCTGATCACCCCCTTTACGATCATTCTTCCGCCATATGATTCAAAGGAAAAATGTTATCTCTCCCTCGAGGATCTCTATCGGTTGGGCCATCCGTTCATCATCAAACCGGCGGTGATTACCGGGGGTGGTATCGGTATCGTCGACGGTGCCGAACGTTTATACGATATTTTAATGGCACGTCAGGAGTTCAAATCCGATAAATACCTGCTGCAGGAAAAAATTATTCCCTATGAAGCCGATGGAAAACGATTCTGGTTCAGGGGGTTCTATTGCTGCGGAGCCATACATTGTGTCTGGTGGAATGACACATCCCACATCTACGAAGAACTCCTGCCCGAAGAAATCGAAACCTATCAATTACACGAGTTGTTTACAATCGTCGAGAAAATTGCGCGGATCTGCGATCTGCAATTTTTTTCAACAGAAATCACTAAAAATAAAAACAACCAATTTGTCATCATCGATTATGTGAACCCCTCATGCGATATGCGGCCGAAATCGAAACATGAAGACGGCGTCCCCGATGCCGTGGTAAAAGCCGTCGCCGGTGAAATTATCGCCTTTACCCTGTCCGGCACGTAAGACCGGACGTGATCAGTAGCAGGCATGAAAGACCAGACTTTTTCCGTGCGTCCGGATTTCCGAGCGTATAAATATTATTTTTTAAAATGAAATATCCGTTATGATGGAAAACAAAGCAACGGCCCTGAAAACGAAAAGCGACCTCGCCTTTCTCCTCTCGATCTCATTTCCAATGATTATATCACAGGGAACCGACACGGTCATGCTTTTTGTCGACAGGTTGTTTCTTTCCAGACTCGGTACGGAATATATAGCGCCCGCGATGAGCGGGGGGCTTACTTCTTTTGTCATTATATCACTGTTTCTGGGCATAACGGGGTATGTGAACGCAATTGTCGCACAGTACTATGGAGCGAATTTGAGAACGAGATGTTCCAGTGCGCTTGCCCAGGCCGTATACCTTTCCTTTGCCGGTTATCCGGTTCTCATATTCGCCTCACCGCTTGTGAAACATCTCTTTATCGTGGTCGGTCATACCGATAGCCAGGTATTACTCGAATATTCCTATTTTTCCGTTCTCATTTTCGGGTCACTCTTCAGTCTCCTGCGTAACTCGCTGGCGGGATTTTTTATCGGTATCGGTAAAACCCGGATCGTCATGACCGCCAGTATCATCGGGATGTGCGTCAATATTCCGTTGAATTACCTCCTCATCTTCGGGAAGTTGTTTTTTCCGAGACTTGAAATAATCGGCGCGGCGATCGGGACGATCGGGGGAAACATCGTCTCCGCGGGAATACTTATCGTCGTCTACTTGAGTAGGCATTACCGGCATTGCTTCAAGACAAGCCGGAACTGGAAACCCGATATTCCGCTTCTCAAAAAGCTGCTATACTATGGTTTTCCGTCAGGGATCGAAGGGTTTCTCAATGTTTTTGCATTCAATCTCTTTCTTCAATTGTTTCATTCGGTGAGTGAGGATGTCGCTGCCGCCGTGACCATTACCTTCAATTATGACATGGTTGCTTTTATTCCGATGGTTGGACTCAATATGGCCACGACAAGTGTGGTCGGCCGGCACATGGGCGCCGGAGATATCAAGGGAGCGGAAAAGGCAACATGGCTGGCATTGAGGGTTGCCTGGGTGTATGCGGGAAGCATGATGCTTCTGTTTGTCTTTGGGGCCCCCTTTCTTGTCCGTGTCTTTTTGCCGGAAGCGGCATCGGCGTTTCAGGGGAATGTGGTGTCCCTTGCCGAAGTGATGCTCCGTCTTGCCGCATTTTATACCCTCGCAGACGCGACACAGCTTGTTACCAGCGGTGCACTCAAGGGAGCGGGTGATACGCACTGGATTATGCGGGCGACGGTAACGGCACATTGGATAATGGCCGTAATCTCGTTTTTTATGATCAAGGTGTTCAGTTTTCAACCCGTCGTTATTTGGATTTTCTTTATCTTTTTTGTTATTTCACTGGGTTGTCTTCTGGTCGTACGGTTCAGGGGAGGGACGTGGAAGAGAATAAGGCTTGTATAGCGATAAAAAAATATCTCACGCATTTATTTTTAAAAAAAGCTTGACATTTTTGAAAAACCGGTATTATATTGATATTGAGAATCAATTGCAATAAGAAGATGAGTAGACAGGAGATCATTCTAAAAGAGTATCTCAGGAAACGGGGATTGAGGTATACGCCCGAAAGGAAAATAGTACTGCAGGCGATCCTTTCGATCGACGGCCATTTTGATGTCGATGACCTGTATGATTGGGTCCGACGGCATGACGAGTCATTGTCGAAGGCGACCGTTTACCGGGCAATTCCCCTTTTCGAGGAAATCGGCTTTCTCAAGGAGTCAATTCGTTCGGAGGGGAGGGCGACCTATGAATGCGCGTTCGGGCATGAGCATCATGATCATCTTGTTTGTGTCTGTTGCGGCAAGATTATCGAATTCAAGGACGAACTGATAGAGGAACTTCAGCAGGCCGTGTGCAGGCGATACAGGTTCGACGCCATCGAACATAAACTTTCTATTCGGGGCTATTGCAGTGAATGTGCCGAAAACATGCAGAAAAAGTCACAGGAAGGAGATGAACATGGAATTGGCGGCCTTGAAACAAGGTGAAAAAGGTATATTTGTCGGAATAAACGGCGGGGGACATGGGATCATCAACAAACTGGCTTCGATGGGCATCAGGCCGGGTGTGTTGATTATAAAAAAGAGTAACCCGTTTTTTCATGGTCCGGTTGTTATCGAGGTGGGAAGAACGCAGCTGGCAATCGGTTTTGGAATGGCCCGCAAAATGCTTGTCGACCCGGTTTTAGAGAAATGAGTTCAATGATGCAAAAAATACTTCTCATGGGAAATCCGAATGTCGGAAAAAGCGCGTTATTTGCTCGGCTTACCGGTGTGAACGTCATTGCATCGAATTATCCCGGCTCGACCGTTGAATATACAAAAGGGTATATGAAAATTTCGGGTGAGCGGTATGAACTGATCGATGTACCCGGAACATATTCACTCGATCCGACCTCGAAGGCGGAAGAGGTCGCGGTTGAAATGGTGAAAGACGGGGATATTATTCTGAATGTCCTTGATTCGACGAATCTTGAAAGAAATCTCAATCTCACCTTTCAGCTTATAAAAAGAAATATCCCGATGGTGCTTGTGCTCAATTTCTGGGATGAGACGAAACACAAGGGGATTACCATCGATGCTGCCGGACTGGAAAAGCTTCTCGATATTCCGGTTGTTCCGGTCACTGCCGTTACCGGAGAGGGGATAAGCCGGCTTGTCGAGGGGATATCCCGCGCGAAGGCGTCGGCGATCAGTTTTAATGAAAATGATCACTGGAACGCGATCGGCGGTGTGGTGGGAAAGGTTCAGACACTTTCCCACCGTCATCATACCCTGCTCGATATCATTACCGAAGCCTCCATCAAACCATTGACCGGTATTCCGATCGCCGCACTCGTTCTTTTTTGCTCTTTTTCGATTATCAGGATAATCGGTGAGGGGATTATCAACCTTGTCATGAATCCTTTTTTCGAGGGTGTGTTGAAACCTCTTCTGATGCGATTATCCGCTTTTCTTTCCGGTTCGGGCATTGTTCATGATCTTTTGATCGGACACATGGTCGGGGGAGAGATTGCGTTTCTTGAATCGTTCGGGATTCTCACGACGGGTCTCTATGTTCCGATCGCCGCGGTACTGCCCTATATTGTCGCCTTTTACCTTGTTCTCGGCATTCTTGAAGACATCGGTTACCTGCCGCGGCTCGGGGTACTTCTTGACAGGATGATGCATGTCGTCGGACTTCATGGTATGAGTTTCATTCCGATGCTGCTGGGATTGGGGTGTAATGTTTCCGGCGCGCTTGCGTGCAGAACGCTTGAAAGCAAAAAGGAACGATTCATCAGTGCCACCCTTATGGCAATCGCGGTACCGTGCTGGGCACAAATAGCGATGATATTCGGGCTTGTGGGGAAATACGGTGCGGGCGGCCTTTTTCTTGTCTTCGGTTCACTGTTCCTGATCTGGATCGTGGTGGGGATTATTTTGCGACGGGGAATGAAAGGCGAATGCCCGGAAATGTTTTCGGAAATGCCGCCGTATCGTATTCCCTACCCCCTTGTTATCTTCAAAAAACTCTGGATGCGGTTGTGGAGTTTTATCAGGGAAGCGCTCCCCTTTGTTCTTCTCGGTGTGCTGCTGGTCAATATGCTCTATTCGCTGGGAATCATCGGTGTTATCGGAAAAATTACGGCACCGGTCGTTAAACACCTTTTCGGCCTGCCTGAAGAAACGGTCGGTGCGCTTATCATCGGTTTTTTACGAAAGGACGTCGCCGTTGGTATGCTCGTGCCCCTCAATCTATCGTTCAAACAGTTGATCACGGCAAGCGTTGTCCTGACGGTATATTTCCCCTGCATCGCGACCTTCACCGTCCTCGTGAGAGAACTGGGTCCGACCGGAATGCTCAAGGCGGCTGGCATTATGACGGCTACCGCGCTGATATCGGGGACACTCCTCAATTTTTCAATCACCGGTGCTATGATGCTTTTCCCGTAAGCTGATCATGCGATATCACGATCTTTCAGGATTATGTCTGTTTCACCGTACGAAAGGACATTTTGCTGTTGATTATTGCGATGATTTCGGTAATAGTATCAATGCGGTCTTGTTACGGCAGCAGGATCAGGGAGCAGATGATGAAAATAATTCCGCATCTTTTTTTCCTCGTTGTTTTATTATACGGATGTGAAACACTTCCGTCACCGCTTTCAATGGAAGATGAGGATATCCCGTTCAAACCCACAGGCGGGTATCCGCAGTTTCAGGAAACCACCGGAGTGAATATCGGGTTCCCGATTGACCGGGACGAGCTTGTGATGATCAAGGATGCCGGATTTCGCTGGATACGGACGGATATGAAGTGGAGCGGGATTGAAACCGTTTCCGGCTTTTATCCCGAAGGCGGCGGGTGCGGAAACAGGATAAACATTCTCACGAGAAGTACGGTGAGGGCATATAACGGCGATTATTCGCTGCTTTTCGACTGGCGGATCGATACGGAAAAACAGGACGGAAAGCCTTGTTACGCAGAGATCGGGAGAATGTACCGGCTGCCGGATGACACGAAACGTATACATTTTGCCGCCTACGGAGATAACTCACGTCACATGCTTTTTGTCCGGATCATGGATGCTGCGGGGGAGATTTTTCAGTACCCGGCGGGCCCCCTTTCTTTTTCGGGATGGAAAACACTGACCGTCACTCTCTCATCGTCAGCCGAATCATGGGGGGGGGAAGGCAACGGAGAACTCGATTATCCTGTATATCTTAAAAGCATCGCGATTGCACTTCAACCGGGAAGAGCGGAAGGACAGCTTTTTATCGATGAGATTACACTGGAGCGTTCATCGCGGCGTACCGCGATCGTGATCGAGAATTTTGAAGACAGGTCCGGCTATGATTTCGAGGGAACCGGCTATGACAGTTTTGTTGCCGAAGCGCAGGGAATGGGTCTCAATAATTATTTTGTCCTGTACGGTTCGAACAGATTATATGAAACGGATATGTCGGTCCGCAGTGAAAAAGGAAGAAACGCGTTTGCCGCGTTCGCCGCTGCAGCTGTCGCGCGATACGATCAATATTATACGATATGGGAGATCTGGAACGAACCGGATACCGCTTCCTCATGGACGCCGCAGCCGTCAATCGATGAATATATGCTGCTTGTCGAAAAGACCTCAGCGGCGATCGAAAAGACGGATCCTTATGCGATTGTCTACGCCCCTGCGGTCTCCGGTTTATCTCTTTCGTGGCTTTCCGAATGTTTCGGGGAAGGACTGCTCGAACTCATTGACGGAGTGTCGGTCCATCTTTACCGGAACAACGCACCTGAAAAAGTGATCGAGGATTACGGGAGGCTTCGGGAACTCATTAATGCGTATAAACCTGAAAACAGGGAAATTGCATTGGTTGCGGGTGAATGGGGCTATCCATTGATCGGTTCAGGAGAAAACACGCTTACAGAGGAACTCCAGGCTTCGTACGCGGTGAGGATGATGCTTATCAATTATTACCAGGGGGCATCCAGGAGCATCTGGTATAATTTCCGCGCAGGTTTTCGTGATTCCGTCAATGACCGGGGCGATACGGCGGATTTCGGGCTTGTCACATCGACTTTGCAGCCGAGGAAGGGATATGACGCCCTCTCGGTATGCAACAGGTTTCTTTCAGGGTATACATTCGGCGGTAAAATAAAATCGAAGAAAGGAGATTATATTCTCCGGTTCGAAAATGAAGCCAAGAAGCTCGTCTACACACTCTGGACGGGTGGAAGTGACCACGAGGTCGTGCTGCCGCTTGAAAGCGGAAAGTGGGAATTATTCGATATGTACGGGAAGCGGATCGAGTTGAACGGCATCGATACGGGATGTTCGGTCCGTGTTTCGGGTGATGTTGTCTATTTGAAGCAAAAATAGAGGCCGGGTTGTGTATCGGACACGTCATGCCGGGAATACTCCCCTGAAAGTGAGATTCTTTTTCATAAAATTGATATAAATCATTCTCAAATTAAGAACACGGATTTGAAAAGACTACTATACTGCTACCATGGGAAATAAATCAAATACAGTATGTATGAAAGCTTGTAGTAAAAAAACGAAAGGAGACATGTCATGAAAACGTCTATGAACACCTATCTTCTCATGATAACGGTATTGCTTTGTACCGCCGTAATGCTTCAGGCAGTCGAATTGTGCGGGGATGATACCACGGACATCAACAACGGGGAATACACGGTCATGAATAATATCTGGGGAGAAGGCGCGGGGGAGCAGTGTATCGAGGTGAACGGGACCGGTTTTGAGATCACTTATTCCACACATACCAACGGAAGCCAGGTGAAGGCGTATCCCGTCATTTACAAAGGGTGCCACTGGGGACATTGTACGGCCGATATCAACAGGAATATGCCGATTCAGGTCGGAAAGATCGATTCGGCTCGTTTCAGCATGAGTATCGGCACTTCGGGCGCGGGAGGTACCTGGAATGCCGCTTTCGAAGCATGGTTCAGCCGGACCGGCGGGGGAGACCCCGCAAATGGAGCCGAACTGATGATATGGATCAACCGGGGGGGCGGTGCCGGTCCCGGCGGGTCACAGGTCGGAACGGTAACGATCGGCGGTGCATCATGGGACGTCTATTATGCGGACTGGGACTGGAATTATATCGCCTATATCAGGACGAGCGGGACTTCGAGTGTCTCGAATCTCGATTTCAAGGCATTCATCAATGATTCTACCTCACGAGGTTATATCGATACCTCCTGGTACCTTGATGCAATGGAAGCCGGTTTCGAAATCTGGGCCGATGGCGAGGGGCTTACCCTCAACTCCTATACGGCGGCCGTTACCGGTGAAGCCATGGTCGTTATTCCGCCCGAACCGCCGCCCGTGAGTGAAACGCCGGTAACCGGTGTATGGTACAAAGTACTGGCCGGTCATTCGGGGAAATGTATGGAGGTCGCCGATTCATCGGCATCGGCAGGCGCCAATATCCAGCAGTGGGACGATACGGGAGGGCAGTACCAGCAGTGGATGCTGGAAGCGGCGGAAGAAAGCGGGTATTATAAGATCGTCAACAGGGGAAGCGGTATGTGCGTTCAGGTTCAGGACTGGTCGACAGCCGACGGCGGTAATATCCAGCAGGGCACGTGCGGGAGTTACCAGAACAATCAGCAGTGGCGGCTTGAACGTGAAGGCGATTATTATCAAATCATCAACAGAAACAGCGGCAAGCTTATCGACGTACAGGCGTGTTCGGTGACAAACGGCGCAAACCTCCACCAGTGGAGTTATTACAGCGACGGGGCGGAAAGCCAGCGGTGGAGTTTTATCAGGGTTGACGGAAGTGCAACCCAGCCGCCTTCGACGACGCCCGTTCCGGCCACAGCGGTACCGACCACCCCCGCTTCATTGGGTGATGTCAATGCCGACAGTAACATCAATATTGTCGATGCCCTACTTACGGCGCAATATTACGTGGGCCTCGAACCGGCCGGTTTCGACACATCACGTGCGGATACGAACTGTGACGGAACCATCAACATCGTCGACGCTCTTTTAATCGCCCAATATTATGTCGGGCTTGTGAATGGATTTTGCCCGTAGCAGCGTCCGGGTCACGCAATGTCGACGGTAAAACGGATTTTAATGTATTGTCTGATACCGGTAGTGCCGTTTTTAACTTCCGGTTGCGGGCGGGAAATAAACGGGGCGGATCACGCATCCCGGTCCGCGGTAACGTTGTACGAGACGGCTTTAGGCGGCGATTATGCGGGAGCGGCACGATTGATCGGGCGGGGTGAAAAGCCCGGCGGCAGGTTCACCCCGCAGGCTGCAACCCCCCTCCATGCCGCGGTGAGAGGCGGCCATGAAAAAATCGTCGCCCTCCTTCTTTCCTCGGGCGCTCCGGTGGACGCACGCGACAGAATCGGTATGACACCTCTTTACTACGCGGCCGTTCACGGCCGTGAAATGATCGCCCGCGTTTTGATCGATGCAGGCGCTTCAATTAACGCAGCGACCAAAGACGGGACGCTTCCCCTGCACGCGGCGGCAGCGGGGGGCTATATAAGCATCGTCAAACTCCTTCTTGCCAACGGGGCTTTGGCAGATGCGTCAAATATTCTGGGCGACACCCCGTTAATTTCAGCAATCGACCACGGACATGTCGCGACCGCAGCCCTCCTCATCGATCATGGTGCGGACATCATGGTCAAGGATAAAAAGTACGGATGGACGCCGCTTCATTATGCGGCGGCTTCGGGCAGCCGGGAATCGGTTCTCCTTCTCATCGATCGCGGTGCCGTTGTGACGGCGGAAGATGAGGAAGGCAGGACCGCATCCGATATAGCGGAAGCAACCGGCGACACCGGGATTTTTGATATTCTTTCGGCGTATCGGTAGGATTAAAAAAAATACGGCTGCCCGTCATACTATGACCGGACAGCCGTATAAAACTAAACAGAAGGATTATTCAGGAAAACACACATATAAGGAATCTGGTTGCGAAGGCCGACAGCTAAACCAGTTTGAAATATTGTATCACATATCGACTATTTGTCAAGCTTTTTTTGATCGGCGGTGATTGATGAAAAAAGGACACTGCGGAAGCATCTCAATGGCATATTTTCTGTACAAATGTAATAAATTTATGGTATAACAGAAGCAAGCATTGAAAAATCACAGTCCGGAGCAGCATATAAAAAATCATGAAAGGAAAAATGATGAAAAAAAACAAGATTGTCATGGCGCTTGTTTGCGGCATCGGTCTTTTTACCGCAAACGGACTGTTTTCACAGACACTCGGCGATGTCAATACCGACGATACGATCAATATCGTCGATGCCCTGCTTACCGCGCAGTATTATGTGGGGCTTGATCCGGCAGGGTTTACCCCCGGCGCGGCGGATGTCAATGCCGACGGACAGCTTAATATCGTCGATGCCCTCCTTATCGCGCAATATTATGTGGGACTGATCTCTTCGTTTCCGGGTGAAAGCCGGACCGCTTCTCCAACGGCCGCACCGACACCAATACCATCGGATATGCAGCCGCCAGAGCTTTCAGGCGACTGGCGTCTTGTTTTTCAGGACGAATTTGACGGCAACAGCCTCGATACGGCAAAGTGGAGTACGGATTATCCGTGGGGCCATACCCATAACCATCGGGGATACACCGACCCGGCAAACGTGATCGTTGAAAACGGCCTCCTGCGTCTCAAGGCTGAAAACTCACGGCACCCGGATGCGCCCGAAGGGATCCGGCGCGACGATTTCGGCTGGCTTCCGCTCGACTTTACCACCGGGTGCGTGACGACATCGGGCAAATTCCATATCTCGAGCGGCTATATCGAGGGCAGACTGAAAATGCCGAAGACAAAGGGATTCTGGCCCGCGTTCTGGACGCTCGGTGACGGATGGCCGCCTGAAATCGACATCATGGAGTTTTTGTCGTCGGTGTCGACACGGTTTTATACGAATTACCACTGGGGTCAGCCGGAATACGGTTCCCATTTTACCGAACACAACGGGCCGGATTTTTCCGCGGCTTTTCACGTTTACGCCGTCGAGTGGGACAGCACTCATATGAGGTGGTTCCTCGACGGGTCGGAAGTCGCGCGCTTCGACAGCGGCTATTGCTCACAGGCAGTCAATCAATACATCCTTCTCAATCTCGCGATCGGCGGATGGGAAGAAGATCCGGATCAATCGACCTCATGGCCCGGCTGGTACGAGTGCGACTGGGTAAGGGTTTGGCAAAGGCAGTAGCTCGATGTACGATATTGCTGGCGGTCCTGAATGATATGCGGCCGCAGTATGGAATGATATGCGGCCGCAGTATGGAAT
>JAFGHO010000127.1 GCA_016930085.1 Spirochaetales bacterium | reverse complement strand
GTGGATCTTTTTTTGATGGATGAACCGATGAGCCGCCTGGATAAAGACAAACAACATAAAATAAGGATGATTATTAAACGAATTCTTACTCATCTGAAAAAAACCACGATCATTTGCGTGAATGATCCCCATGACGCCCTTGCATTGAGTAATTATGTTCTCATCCTCATTGACGGCAGAATAAAAATGTTCGGTGAAACACAACATGTTTATAACAATCCGCAATACCCGGAGGTTATGGAAAT
This sequence comes from Spirochaetales bacterium, assembly GCA_016930085.1. Taxonomy (NCBI): domain Bacteria; kingdom Pseudomonadati; phylum Spirochaetota; class Spirochaetia; order Spirochaetales; species Spirochaetales bacterium. The sequence goes on along the minus strand of JAFGHO010000127.1, from coordinate 7,918 downwards.
ATTCTCCTGTCATGGCGTGAACAAATACCCGGTCCGGATCCGGAATCAAGAAGTATCTGCTTTTTCACACAGCATACAAAAGGAAGACGGCGATTATCTGTGTTATTTTCGATCGGAAGAAATCAGCCTGATCAAAGACGGAAAAGGAATCGATGCCGAAATCACCGGGGAACATTTTCTTGACGGCAAGCATAAACTCATCGAGTGTATTGCATCGGATGGGATAGAAATGCAGCTTCTTGTTCCTATAACGACAAAGGAGAATGTACGGTTTCTCCCGACCAATCCGTTATTTGTCCCGGCTGAATAACGTAGCAGAAAAATGGTAATTTTCCCCGGTGGATAAAATAAGTTCAGCCATCATATAAATAAGGAGGAAGCCAATGAGACAGACAGCAGTTGTCTTGATATCTTTTTTTATAGGAGTCGTTATACTTTCATGTTCGGCAACATACAAATCCGTTTATTCGGAAGACTGGAGTGAGCTCGAAACGCTGCCGGAGGATACCGGAGGCGAGCATCTCGCGTTTCTGGGAAAGGAGTATCCCCGGGCGAGGAACGGGTTTTATATATATCTTCCTGCAGGTTATAAAACATCGGCGGTGAAATATCCGACGCTCTTGTTTTTGCATGGGGCCGATGAAGCGGGAAACAGCAATTGGGACCGGGAGATCCTTGCGAATGTTTGCAAGAACGGACCTCCGCGGATGATTGAAGAAGGAGAATGGGATCCCCCTGTCCCGTTTATTGTGATCTCTCCCCAGTCGATGTCGGTTTATCATTTGTGGTATGGGTTTGAAGAAACTTTTAATGCTCTGGCCGAGGAGTATCCCATTGACAAAACACGGGCATATATGACGGGATTGAGTATGGGAGGATCTTTCATTTGGGAAGTGATGCGAAATGAGGGGGGTTCCCTTCAATGTGCCGCCGTGGTTCCCGTTTGCGGAACGGCCATGTATTACGATAGAAAACCGAAAGACTATATCCGGAATGTCCGCAATTATCCCGTCTGGGCCTTTCACGGGAAATATGATACGGTGGTGGATCCGAATCCGGCCTACAGGGCGGTGGCCGGAATAAATGAAACAGATCCCCCCTTTCCCGTCAAATTCACACTGTTTTCCGGATTGGACCATACGTGCTGGGAAGAGGTCTACACCTCAAAGCTGGAAACGCCGACAGATCCTGATTTCGATCCGTTCGATGAGGATATTTATTCCTGGCTGCTCCATTACCGGCGGATTGAGAAATAAATGCAAATTAATCTCCGTGTAGAAAGGACCTGATTATGGCGACGATCAAACTAAAAAATATTTGTAAGTCCTTTAAGGCTTCCAGGAAAGGGACATTCTTCGGATCAAAAGTTCTCCTCAATACGATGTTTCGGTCTCAGAAAATGAGGGAGAACATAAACGCGATCCATCCCCAAAGAGGCGATTTTGTTTTGGAAAATTTGAGTCTTACAATTCCCGACGGAAAGGTAATGGTCATTCTGGGCCCCAGCGGGTGCGGTAAAAGTACGATATTACGGCTCATTGCCGGTCTTTTGCCATTGGACTCAGGGCACATATGCTACGACGGGATAGATATGGGCACTATTGCTCCGTCCGAACGAAAAATCGGAATGGTCTTTCAGAATTATGCCTTATACCCCGATTTTACCGCCAAAACGAACGTCTTATCGTACTTTTTATTCAAAAAGAAAACGCCTGGGCTGGATCAATTGGCACAAGAAAAATTCCGGAAGACCAGCGAATTGCTTGGTGTTGATATTGAATATCTGATGGATCGACAACCGGCCACGCTCTCCGGCGGTGAAAAACAGCGTGTCGCTGTCGGACGTTGTATCACCAGGGATCCTGCATTATTTTTACTGGATGAACCATTTTCCAGTCTCGATCAACAACTGCGGGAGAAGTACCGCCTCAAGCTGAAAATATTGCTGCGGCATTTTCGCATTACCACCGTGTACGTCACTCACGATCAGCAAGAGGCGCTTAGCCTGGCCGATGTGCTTACGATCATGAACATCGGCGGTATCGAGCAGGTGGGCACGCCGGAAGAGGTCTACACGTTACCATCAAACTTGTTTGTGGCGGAGTTCTTGAATCCCGATGCGGATACTCCGGCAATAAATATCCTGAACAGTGAAATGTTCTCAAGCGTTGGGGAGGGGATGTTTGTCGGAGTGCGTTCAGAGGATATCGCGCTGGTCGGCAACGCTTCTCATGTCCCGACGCTTTCAGGAGTAACAACCGAAGTCCGTCATCTGCCGATCAAACGGGCTACCATTCTCTGCGTGAGTGTCGGGGATCATGAAATCTATGTCCATAGCCCTTTAAATACAGGGATTGTAGAAAACAAGACCGTCACATTGTATGTTAACAAATACCACGTTTTTGACAAAGAAAGCGGGCGGAGGATACACAGTTATCCTGAAAGCTGAAACCTTATTGAACATACATTTAAACAAACACTTTTAATAAGTAATCGTTGCAGACAATACCGATTCAAGAAGTCTGATATGTTCTATGGGAATGTCGGGATTATCAACAAATCGTATTGATCTGGCATTTGTTAATGTCACAAGGGTATCAATACCTCTGGTTATCCGGTTATTATCCAAAGTAAGCGAATCCAGAAGTGCAAGATATCGCAACGGACCGACATCCCGGATAAAATTATTACTGAGATTCAGGACGGTGAGGTTCGTACACCCGGCCAGTGGTGTCAGGTCTTCGATATTATTGTTATTCGCATACAATAACCGCAAGTCCGGACAGTGCCGGAGGGAACTGATATCCCCGATCCTGTTAATATTGATGTAAAGTTCATCGATTTGAAAGCATGAGCCCAGGGCTCCGATATCTGAAATCAGGTTTTCGGTCAGAATCACCGTCTTTAAAGCCGGGCATGCGGCTAAAGCGGAGATATCCGAAATATTATTGTAAGATACATCAAGGGTTTGCAGCGATTCCATACCTGTCAGGGCGGATATATCGGTAAGCGTATTCGTGTCACAATAAAAGACTTCCATCTTCTTACAGTCCTCGATAGGAGTGAGGACGGACACGGCATTCTCTGTGAGGTAGAGTTTTTTCAGATTATGCATTTTTTTTAAGGGTGATACGTCGGAGATGTAATTATGAGTCAAGGCCAGACGTTCTAAGTGAATCAAATTCGAGAGTGGGGTTATATCGGTAATGTCGTTACCGGCCAAATCAAGTTCCTTTAACCGGGTCATACTTTTAAGGGGTTCAATGCTCCCGACATTGCAATAATTAAGGTACAGGTAAATCAGGGAGGGACAATCCGCAAGCGGTGCGATACTTCCCAGCGGGCACCCCCGGAGATGCAGTTCTTCCAGACCGGTAAGCTGTTCAATGCCGGCAAGGCTTTTAAGTTCTTCATACGTAATCATAATCCTGGTAACCTCGGAAACATACGTATTACTGCTGTTATGTATTACGTCTGCGAGAATCGGATCCTCGAAAGAAAGATCGGCCAACAATCTGTCCGGTAATGGTGCCGGGGTGGTACCGGAACCGGGAAATTCGGTGATTAAGCCAACACTGTACCGGGCGATAAGCAGGGCATCGACAATATCCACAACCCCGTTCCCGTCCACATCTGCCGCTTCCCGGTCAAAAACGCCGGACTGTATTCCGACACAATACCGTGCAGTGAGAAGGGCGTCAATAATATCAATGTTCCGGTCATTGTTGACATCACCCAATGCTTTAGTCTGGGCAAAGAGAAAAAAACCTGAAAAAAAACACCATAATGTGATTACCCAAAAAAAGAATAACGTTTTGTCAGCCATAAGATTTCATCCTTTACATTGTATAATCCTTTATTCTGCACAATAATAACTCACGCCCCTCTTTTGAAAAGAAGAATGAGGAAAATTCTTTGCAGGCTGACCATGCCCACTTATTTTACCATATTAAAGTAAACCGGTAAAATAAAAAATGAAATAAAATGCACCGATAGTAATCCGTTGCCTGTTACAAACCGGGGAACCTTTTCGCATTGTCAATTTGCCGAACAGGCGGTCACCTGGGGATCGACACAACGGAATTCGTCGAGACCAAAAAACGCAAGGATAGCGTCTTCCTCGTAGTTCATCGAGTGCCCGTTTCCCGGGGAGGACCAGGTTTCGAATACAACAAAGCTGCAATCGCCTTGCCAGAACTTGCGGTTGTAGGTGTAACCGGCGTCCGGGGGATTGATAGTGTCTTCGTAAGTCGGTGTTCCGCTCAAGCCCAGCACGTTTGTCCACTGCTCGGTAGCCTCGCCCATATTGTTGTAGCTGATTGTCGAATCTGACATGCCATGAAAAAGTTGAACGCGAGGACGGGGTCCGGAATACCCCGGATACATACCACGGGCCTGGTCTCCCCATTGCTGGGCGGTTTTGTTTGTACTGCCGTTTGCACAGTTACTGCACCATTGGTTGGACGAATCATACCCGTCTGCCCAGCAACCGGCGGGAACTCCCGCTCTCGCTGCACCGGCCCTGAAGATATCGGGATACACCGCCAGCATGGCCTGGGTCATCATCGCTCCCGATGACCCTCCCATGATATAGACGCGGTCCGGGTCGGCATTATAAGCACCCAGTGTGTATTGCACCATCTGGGCTATTGCTTGTGTGTCGCCGCCGCCATTATGGGTCAACGATGCGGTCGACCCCACGTCCCAGCAATTTTTCTGGCTGTTGTCCGGAAATATCATGATGAAGCCGACTTTATCCGCTGCATCCCGCATTCTCTGGTTGTTGTTGAATTGCCCCGAGGCTGAGTTCCCGCAGGAATGGCACGATACCACAACAGGTGGTTTGGACGACGGCGCCCCCGGGACATAGATGTACATGTTCACTTCACCCGGTACGCCGCTCGCCCAAAGCGATCTGTTGACCTGGGTTAACGATCCGCTGGGCGTATTTGCCGGTCTGGTTTCAGTGCAGCCGGAGGACTCATTTCGGATCGAGATGCTTTTTGTCCGAATGGCTGTTTTGTCTTCATTGTCCGTGACGGTAAGTGTGATGGTATAATTGCCTTCGGTTGAGTATTGGTGGGAAGTGACGGCACCATTGGTCGTGGTCCCGTCTCCCCAATTCACCCGGTAATTAGAAATTGTTCCATCAGCATCATAGGATGAGGAAGCATCGACAGTGACAGTATCTCCCGGCTTGGCAGATGCCGGACTTATTGAAAAATCGGCGACAGGTTCGCCGCTTGAGGATAGTGTGCTTATCTTTATAGCGTTAACCATTGCATTCTCGGTCACTGTCTCAAATTCAATATTAATCTCGCCATCGCTTACCGAAACCCGGTTTTCCGTAACATATGCGGTATTACTTCCGGCAGCGGCATATACATCGAGATTGCTGATATAGTCGGTTCCCTCTATGGAAACAGTAAAGATTCTCGTGCCTGTGGAAGTGTGATAATTCTCTGCAAAATAAAGCGTCACAAGATATGCACCATTGGGAATTGCAGCCGAATAAGTGAAATTTCCATATCTTTCAGTCTGATACAAGGCCGGATCCGAGGTTCCGGAAACGGACGCGCCATTGTCGTAGGCAGAACCTCCCGAATATCCCGTATCGGCTGAATATTCCGTACCATCGGAACCCGTATATGCATTACCGCCGCAATTGACCGCAAAAACAGTCCCGGATTCGACCGGCGCAGGTGTCGTTGCGGTGCATCCTGTAAACGAATCGATAAGTCCGACATAATACTGGGCTACCAGAAGCGCATCCACGATGTTAATCGCGCTGTTCCCGTCGACATCCGCTACTGCGGCTTCGAAATTCGCCGGGTTCAAATCAACATAATACTGGGCGATGACAAGGGCGTCCACGATATCCACACCGCCGCTCGAATTGACGTCCCCGCATTCCGCCGCGGACAACCGGCTTATGCAGCATATCAGTAACACAAAAAACAGACACATAATTTTTCTCATGATTTTTCACTCCTTTTTTTTAAATTAAGCAAAAAGTACTGACAGGATGAATATTCAGGCCGTCCGGTAATATCGAAATGTTCTTTACAATTGACGTCCCGGTTTTCCGTCTCATTTTTCCTCTGCTTATGATAATTTATGTTCACGGCTATTATACACCATAACTTATTAAAAGATAGTAATTACTAAGGTAAAAATGTTAACTTTTATACTCAAATGGACACATCGTTTTTTTTTATCTCCATTATCGGTCATTTTCTATATTGTTTTAAAATAAGTAAAAGTGTTGGAAAAACAGCGATTTTTTTCGCGGGTGAGATTATAAAGACTGATTTTAAACCTTATTATTGAAGGGAGAATCACTGATTTCCCAAAGTCTATATTGACAAAAAGAGTAAAATCCTTATCAATTTACGGTATTGCATATGAAAAAAACAGTTATATTCGTATTTACCGTATTATTGCTTCAATCCCTGTTCCCGGATGAAAAATCCGCAGACGAAGGACGGTTGGTATTATTGTACCAGGTAACAGGCTGGTTTACCACCGATGTACCCGGTGATTTCGAGACCAGGGAAAAGGGTTTTTTTTATTATGATCCGCAGACATGCGTAACCTCGGCAATACAACTTGATAAGCGTGAGACTCTCAAGTATAGCTGGATAGATGTATTTATCAGCGATAACAGCAAATATATGGCCCTGGTCTATGTCAGGGCCGGCGAAGGAGACCAGCATCCCGGGCATATTATAGAAATCGCTGATGAAAACGGGAGAATACAAACATTCGGGATACCGTATAATGTATCTGATATCAACAACAATGGAGATATACTCCTTTACGACTGGACTGCCAAACGGACCCATACGGATGTCTATATATTGAACTATGATACAAAACAGGTAGCCAAATATTATGAGTTGGATTTTGGCGGATACGGAAAAGCGGAAGATTTCATGTTTGATAATTCTGCCGAGTGTGTCTATTTTTATGCAGGCGACAACCGATTGGGAATTCTGGACGGAAAAAGCATTTCCTACAGGTCTCTGAAAAATGAACTCAGGATGGTCGATATCAATTTCGATAAACTTGTTACGATGCATGTTTCAATCGAAGAGGGCAGATTTACTGGTTCATTTCATATACTCAACAAAAGCACTTTTGAAGAGCAGATTCAAGGCAGCGGTTTCGTGGCGAGGCTTAATAATCAGGACGGTTATATTGTTTACGATGATGGTGTTATGGGCGGAAATCTTCATTTTCTGAAAGACGGTGACGATTCGTTAATCTATGATAAATCGACATACAATATACCTGCGTTTCCCTTCGGCTGGGTCAGATCGGATGTACTGAAAGCCTATATGAAATAAGAAAGCCTGTTTAATAACCACTCCTTCAGAAGCCAAGAACCGGTAGCAGCCAATGTAAAGAGAATCATTTATAAAAGTCCGTTTGAAATAATCCTGCTTCTTCACCTGTTACGTGAGTGGAATAAACTTTCCAAGTCTGCTGTCCTCGCCGTCATGGAACGTAACCAGCACCTTGCCGGTCGTGAGTATGGCTGCTGTGATTTCGCTGATTGCACCGTCATACAGATTATTAAATTGGGGAAGACGAAATACGAGATTGATAGGGGGGGATTCGGGAACAGCACAATCCATTATAAGCTAAATACCACTGGAACTCATATTTCTTATTTTCCCGCTGATTAATGTATCTATTTCTATTCCGTTGATAATAACATCCATGTTTGTTTTGATTTCTATGGCTTTTTTTTATTGATCATTATTTTTCTTTCAATTAATATTCAGACAAGTTATTCCCTGCCCGTATAGAACCTGAGGTAATTTCCGAAGTCCCTGTTATTATGCTCGAGTGAATGACCTCCATCATATGGATGAAACCCGGATTTTATTCCCCGTTTCAGCAAGGCTTCGTT
>JAFGHO010000126.1 GCA_016930085.1 Spirochaetales bacterium | reverse complement strand
TTATTCTCTTCCCCCGGTCATGAATATAAAAAGACACAGATTAACACGGATTAACACTGATGTATATTCAATCCGTGTAAATCAATGTTAATCCGTGTCTGATTAATTCAATCTTATATTTTATTATCCCACTTCAACCCCAGTCATGCGTCACTCACCCTTCCAGTCATCTGCGTCAATCCGCTCAGGCTCCCTGGAGCCTCTTATCCATGTCCCGACGCCCCTGGGTGTATCTGCGGTTCAATTACGGCATCATTTCCATTCACAGTCCCCCCGTATCGATCTCCACCTTCTCCCCGTTGTTGTAAAACGTAATCTCGCTGATTCCTGTATCGTTGTCCTTGCCAGACGGGTACACCGCCGCGATCTCAAACCGTATCTCCCTGAAGCGTATTGCTTCCTTGAGTTTCGCTTTTTGCGGTTTCATTTCGTCCCTGAAGGTGATCGTCTTCGATTCGTTGCCGTATATTATCTTCAGCTGTTTCACCCGGTTGTTCGACTTCCACCATTTGGGGTCGAAGTAGCCGGGCATGAACTCGATTTCGTCCACCGTTATCTCGCTGTCGAGTTTGAGGGTCACCGCTTCCCCGACGCCCGGCCCGTCGGCTGCTTCGAGCCATGCCGTTACGGGATTACCATCGAAGATTTTTGCGGGCGTGTAGGTGTTTTTCCAGTCGATGTAGCTGGTGGCCGTGACGGAGAGGGCTTTGGGTATTCTTGCTTTATTTATAGTAATTTGTTTTACAAATAAATCGATATACTGTCTGTGCACCCACCCTGTCGTTCCGTCTTTTTTCTCAATTTTATACCAATAGTCGCTTTTACCGTCCACATATGATTTTACACCACTTCTGTCGTAGACGGCAACTTTCTCTTCGCTATTACATGTTCCTGTTATTGGTGCCTGTAAGTTAGCATTTTTATATAATGTACAATTATTTTTCTTTATGATGCCGTCTGTTTCATCAAACACAAGGCCTTTTTCTAATAATATATCTCTTAACGGTGTCGTGTCGACGATATCGACACCTCTTTTACTATATGCTATAGCATTCCTCACATTATTAAAAAAATATATTTCATTAATATAAACATCATTAATTTTGAATGTATATAGCCCTATTTCGTTCCCATTAATATCAACAATTTTCCATTTAATACTGTTTTCTTCAGGCAAACAGATAAGACTGTTATTAATAAAATATATAAAAATATTGTTATCTGTATTAATTTTGATTTTACATTCATTTTGAGAATTAAGATTCATAACTGACAAGAAAGATGCTCTGTCAATCATCAAATGCATCTTGTCATTGCTGATCCCAATCGTACCATATCCCGAATGTGCTTCATATATAATTTTACATTTGCCAGTATTTAAATCCACTTCATATACTTCACTTGTTGAATCGCCAATTTCCATGCCTTTGCTCAATCTTCCATAGAAAATATTATTTTGAAAATAATAAATATTGCCCCAATTTATACATTTCATCAATGATTTTAAATCATTCGATTCCCTTTCTTCGTGTGTTAATATATTATAATAATAATATTTCTTTTTCTTATCATTTGTCTCGTAATCTATATATATTTCATTATCTTTTTTAAAATAATACGTATAAAATTCTTTTTCTTCTTTTATGTTTAAATTATCTTTATTTATACTAAACAAATCATAGGATGAATGATCTACAAAATAAAAATATTCAGTTGTATCCATAATAGGCCTGATAATAAAATATTTCAGATTTTCCTTTACTATATTGAAATAAATATTTTCAATAGGCCAAATTATTGTACAGTTGAATATTAATATCATTAATATAAAAGTTATTATTCTCTTAAATACCATTCTCTAAACTCCTTTTTTTGAAAATTTTCAAGGGTATGCTCTTCATTATTGATCCATATTTTACCCGGATAATTAAATGATCTTGCTATCCTTTCCCACATTTTAAAAGGTGTTGCTCCATCTGCGTTTATTATTGACGGTTCAAATATACTCTTAGGCTCAACTCGTTTCCATCCGTTATGAGGATCATTTAAAACAATATTATTATCATTCTCATCAAGCACTTCCTTGAAATATTCGAATACTTCAAAATGTATATGAGGTGATCCGGCGGTACCTCGAATACCAACCTTCCCAATCCAATCACCTTTTTTAACCGGAATCCTATTTTCTTCACCCTTAGGATATCTATCATAGCCATACAAAATATATAAATCTTTATATTGCAATTCTCTCTCTATTTCTTGCTTACTTCCCATATGGCAGAAAAGATATACCCTTCCTTCTTTTAGTTCTACTGGATTAGTAATCAATATTCCTATCAATCCCGCATCACGTGAAGCACTATCATTATAATAACTGCAATCATTTAATCGATTGTTTCCGGGCAATAATATTCTCTGAGGGCTATCGCTATGATACACCCAAAACTCTCCGTCTTCGGGTGCATAGATGTCCCATCCCTCTCCCGTTGCACGTACATGATCGGCATCAACATATTGGCTGCTATATAAATCATTTGCCATATGATAAGTGAACCATAATTGTTTGGCAAGATGTATTTCTTTACTATAATACTGTGAACTTACAGTTAATTTGAATGTGTTGAAAACGACATTTTTTTTTGAAGTTTCCACGCCAAATCTTCCTTTTATCGGCTCATCCGGAACGAACTCAATTTCCCTGTCAATCAAATCTTCCACTCTTGTATGATTAAAGATAATTATCATTTTATTTCCATCATATCGCAAAGTCAAATAATTTTTCTTTTTAATATAAGTTGGAAATAATGCACCCAGTTTTTCCACTAATGTATATTCTCCATCTTTTATCCTGTAAAGGAATAATCTGTCTTCGTTACTTTCATCATTGTATATCATCGTTGTTACCAAATAATAATTATCATCATCTCTATAATCGAAAATAATGCTTGCATAATCACCTTCAGTCTGCGGGGTAAATTCGATATACACTTCAAATGGGATTCTCCTATTCTCTTCCGTATTTTCGACAAGTCCGTAAAAATCATTATTAGACAAGCATTTTTTTCCACTGATACTATCTTCAGTCAATCTCAGACCGGCCGGAATTCCGGTTGACTTGTCTTCGGGCTTAACTTCCCAGAACTGATTTTCATTAAAGAAAATATTTGTATCAAAAGGCTTTCCAGACCTGGTGAACCATAATCTTTTTGTAAAACTATAAGGATAATCAAGACCTCTCCATCCTGACAATCCCCCTGTCCCAATCAACATGATATCATCTGTACCGTCAGGTTTTCTGAATAACGAATCTTCATTAATTATATTATAGCTTGTCGGCGGAAAATTCTCACAATATTTGGTATCCTGACGTATTGCCATTTCCTTTATCTGTTCCTGTATCGTAAAATAATACAATTCCTCACTATCATATATTTTTACACCATTTTCTTCCCGAATTTCTGTCAAATTATAAGGAATAGCATTCTTGCTTAAAGAATTTGTTATCAAATCGTAACTAGAACCTTTACTTCCAAGCGGGTGATTATGAGTGGGGCAATCTTTCTTTGTATACCAATCCCTTTTCTTTACCGGCATTTTTTCGATAAACTCCCATGAATCAGGCTGTGCTTTATTTGTCAATTCACTTTCTTCAACTGTGCACCGTAATAATCTCCTTATCTGATATTTTTCGGGTTCGGTCGTAAAGCCCCCAAAAACATTATTGTTATTACCCCAAACACCAACACTAGTATTCTGAAGCCCCCTTCTTGTTGAAACGACCAGTACCTTGTCCCAGTAATCCTCTATTTTACTGCCATATGATGGCGTGTTCGCTCCCCACAATGTATCGATGACGATTCCTATGTGGATTGAACCATATACGTTCCAGTTTACCAGCAAATCACCTTTTTGTATCAATGAAATATCGGGTACCAGTACCGTCATTTTTTCAATATCGGAAGCGCCTATCGCATCAAAGTAATCGTCATAACTATTCTGATAATATTCGGGCAATCCGTCTCCATCAAGGCCGGGTATCGGATCCTCACCTGATTCCGGTGAACTCATTTTATAATACCGTAAAATATCATCGACAATATCTTTATTATTAATATTCAGCAGATTATCGATGCCGCTTATTGCTGCGGTACCCAACAATAATCCTGTCGAATCCACCCCCGCTGTTTTACCCGGATAATAGAGGCTGTTGTTGCTTTTTACTCCGCCATAATTGTTATTAAAAACAAGATTTGGCATGAATGGTTTGATATTTTTATTTGCGTATTCTCCATATAGTGTATTTACATTTGGGTATTTAGGTATTGCGGATATATTGTAATTTGAATATTCACCGTTTTCATTCGTCTCCAGGTCGATCCCGTCACTCTTTCTAAACATATCAGTTTCCGAAACATAGTCATCCCAGTATGAATAAACCGCATTGCTTTCAGCACTTGTTGTGTTAATTATTTTATCTATACTGTCAATATTGTTATACCAATTTCTGCTTAACGTCTGTTGATGCATTTTATATGCAAAGGTTCTGGGACTGTCGATACCATATGCGACAAACGGTATCGAATTGCCTATGACAGCTTCATCTTTTTTATTTTTAAAGGGTGTTTTTAATGTATTTTTTAGTGTTGATTCTATCGCATCGATACTATCGCTGTTCTCAAAATTTACAAATTGCAGCAAGCCGTTCGCGCTTCCTAAGAATGAAAACGATTTTAAAAATGTATCGGAATCGTTGTCAATATAATTTTCGTCCTGTATCGCATTTGGTTCCCATATCGCGATTGTATCGATAAAACTCGATATTCCTGAATCCATTATAAAACCGAACAAATGATCCTCGCTTGCACTCAGTAATGTTCCTTTGCCCGGATCTCTGTTAAAGAGAATATTCCTATATTTTTTATTTTTCAAATCATTCAGATAAACCGGTGTCTTTGTAACATTTCCCCATTTGTTCCTGTCATTATATATTTCCATTAAATTCTCGTTCACTTCCGTGATATAGGATACCGGATTCTTTTCGAATACCATTAACTCTGAGATATTCATGAACGCATTCCCCGAATCATCGATAATTCTGAAGGCTTTACTGTTTATGCTTGTATATTTCTCATTATTATAATCGTAGAAAAGCAAGTATGAATAGACAACATTATCATTTATTCCCATTCCCTTGCTTCTTGAATGAACGGGATCGATGATACTGTTTCCAGGAACTATATTTTTACCTTTATAATCTGGATAGATTATATATTTGTCTTCTTCGTAGCTTGCCGTTACATCTTTAAACGTCACATTTCCCCATTCACTATTGCTTGTCGTTTTACTGACAATCTTGATATTTTTCTTGAATGCCTCCAGTTCCATTAAATAATAATTTGTTGCACTGCCAAGATTTACCCCTTTTATCCTGATGTATCGTGCATTAATGACATCGTTATAAAACAGGTAAGTTCTCTTCCCCCATCGTTCGTTCTGAACCGTTTTTATTGTAGTCCAGCAATTACCATCCTTATTCATAAGATCATCTTCAGTAGATCCATCCGGTGCTGTCTGTATAAGGTAGCTGAATCTGTCACATGCCCAATTAAGCTCAATTTTCTCGACTTCATATGTATTTTCAAGATCGATATAGACCCATTCGTCATTTATTTTTCTTCTGCTTTTCCATCCATCATTATCCTTACCATTATTTACTTTATCTGCTGCATATTGCGGATAATCATCATTGACTGTCGCTTCAAATGCTGTTTTTCCGAGTGCTATATTATTTTCCGAATGGTTTGAAGAAAATCCTCTTACAAGCAATAAGCCTGAAATTTCTTCTGTTGATTTAAAATCATATCCGATCTCAATCCTGTCATTTGTATGCAATCGCTTCAGATGCATGTTTTTTAAACTGTTCTCATTCTCGACAATATATCGTTCTGCCGTTGATCTATATTTTTCAAGAAAAATCTTTTTATCGTTGATTTTTCCCGTTATATTATTATCGGTAATCTCGGTATCTCCAATCTTGACAGCTTTTTTATCGATAATATTATTGTTCCATACGATATTACCGCTGTTCCATATATCTATTCTTGAAATTTGAGCCTGTGTGCCGGTTAATTGGGTTGTCATATACAGAATATTTGTTGTCGCATTAGGATTCAATATCTGCGCTTTTTTAGGTGTTTCATTATTAAAGTCGAAGAGTTTTTCATCTTCTCTAATCGGAAACGGCTGGTATGGTAAGTAATTATTCCCTGTATTGTCTTTGTTTGTATCCGTATTCTTTATCCATTGATTGATAATCATTTCCCTGTTATCATTATATACTTTGTTGCCGCTTATTCCCACATTATAATTGTCTGATATGTTTAATGGTGTATATTCTACACCCCATGTCAGGTACATACCTGCCGCCTTTGCCATATCACTTCCATTATTTACCAATGCATATTGTCTGTAATTATAATTCGTCCTGCCATCCAGTGCTCTCCAGATTCTGTTTTCCAATACCGGCTTACCTTCGGAATAGCACATATAGAGAAATATATTAAAATATATATTACGGCCTTCGATCGCTCCATAAATTCCATTCAGCATGGATGACCCTAAATTTAAGTACGGAAAAGTGATCTCTCTTCCGTCAATTACTTTTTTATCATAACCAAGATCCAGAGAATTGCTAATTATTTTTTTTATCTGATATTTCGCATTATCTACCAAGGCTAATAATTCATTATCTGCTTTTATTCTGGTGCAGTACGTATTAAAAGATGATCTGTCAATATTAAATTTATCCAAAGCATTATCAAAGGAAACTTTTAGACCGGCATCATTATCTAATGCATCGCGGAATGCAGCCTGCAATAAGAGGGCGCGGTTGCTTTTCATATCAATGTGTATCTCTTTCTCTCCGAACGAAGCAAATATGTCATTCTCCCCTTCAAAGAATTCAATATTAAGCTTTAAATGATAATATTCATATAACCATGACGTTTGTTCATTTTTTCCTGCCTGATTTGTCTGATACATAATGACAATAACAAAGTCTTTATCCCAGTATCCATGCGGTATCCTTATCTGAAAGTAAGAATTTTTCGTATTGGAAATAGCTGTCGTTTGTTTCTCCAGGTAAGTACCGTCTAATCCGGTAATATCTACAAAATTACCGGGATCGGGATTTTCAATATCTTCAATAGTTAAATAATCTTTATATATAGTATTAGCGCCCGTTAATTCTACATTTTGATCTTTCCAGGAATAGAAATATTTGTCGTCCAACCTGAATAATACACGATTCCCGTAAGCATTCTTTGATTTTATCGTAATATTTAATATCAAGTTACTAAGGTCATAAGTTTTCGATATATATATGCTTTTTTCAATATCTCCAATTTTTCTGGTATCAGATACAGTCTTTTCCTCAATTCCCATAGAAAACAAATGCGGTAAAATGCTTGCCATTACCACGATTACCATCACTGCCTTTTTCATATCGCCGATCCTCCTTTTCCGTTTGCTTCTTCAACACAAGCCGTCGTCTCATCAGGCGGCCCCGTATCGCCGGGCGGCCGCTTTATCCGCGCGGCCGCGAGTTCTACGGGCGGCTTTCCTTCGGGCCCGCCCTTCTCCAATGCGGCTGCCCCTGCCACCGTGATCTCGAACTGCCTGCTTTGCGCGATTCCCGGAACCGCTTCCGCTTCCCCTTTCAGATACACCGTCCCCGCTTCTTCGGGCGCCGTGAATTGAGCGTCCGGAACCGGGCTCCAGGCGCTTCCGTCCGTGCTTGAGGACCAGGTCACGTTTTCAGCCGGTATCGGTCTTCCGTATGCGTCCTGCGCCGCGTAAATAAGGGTGACTTCCTCACCGGGCGGCACCTCCGTCCCCGGGAGGGGGTTCAACAGTTCGATGTCGAAGCTGTTGACGATCGTGTAGTCTGCGACCGCGCTTGTTATTTCAGCGCCGTCGCCGTCTGTGAGGTTTACTTTCAGCTGCAGTACCGTCGTCTCTTCGACGTACGGCACGTCCATGGTTCCCGTCTGTCCTGAGCCCAGCGTCTGCCACGGCCCGCCGCCGAGCCTGTATTCCCACGACATGACGTCATAGGCAAGCCCCAGGGTGACGGCGTAATATTGGATAGTATCGAGCGGCGAAAGGTCGTCTCCCTGTATCGGACTGATTATCTTTATATAGTTGCTCTGAGCGTATTGCACGAAGATGAGGTTGCCCCAGCCGGTAAACGAGTCGCTTCCCGGCACGGTGACGGTCTCCCCTTTTCGGTAGCTTTTCCTGTAGATGTCCGCGCCGTTTCTGAAGTAGAGGGTCGGTTCGACGGGGAATCCCTCTTCCACGAGTATCCAGGCGGAGAGGTCGGCTTCCGACAGCTCGTGTTTCATGATGTAGACGTCGATGTCCGCCTGTGCGGTAAAGGTGAGGAAGGCGTCGCCCGCGTAGAACTTGTCCGCCACGTGGGTGAGGATGTAGTCCGCGCCTTCGAGGTAATCGGGGAGCGCGTCGATCTCGTTCCACCTGCCGACGCACGGGGCGTAGACGCAGTCCCCGGCCTGGATGTTCCGTATGTAGTCCCTTCCGGGCAGCCAGTAGGCGAAGTCGAGTCCCTCCGTCCATTCCCCGGTGGTAAACTCCTCCACCTCGATGGCGGCAAGCTGTATCCCGGAGGTGCGTCCCGCGTTATCGTAGGCGATATAGGTCAGCTGGTGGCTTCCCGGTTCCGTGATGACGATCGGTGCGGTGTAGCCTTCGTGGTACTCGCCGTCCACATAGTAGTTGACCTGCTTTATTCCCGAACCCGTGTCGTTGGCGAAAAGGTGGACCGCGGTGATTCCCGGCTCCGTACATGCCCGGTGCACGATAGTGGGGGCGCCGAGGTCGATCCCGAACTCGATCGTCCGCGCGTCTTCGACGTTGCCCGCGTAATCCCGCGCCCTGTAGCTCAATACGTGAGTTGCTTCTTCTGCGAACACGAGCGGGCTTTCGTACCGCGTCCATTCCCCATCGTCGAGCGAGTATTCGATCCGTTCGACGCCGCTTGCGTTGTCGGCCGCGGCGATGCTTATCGCTGCCGGCGTGAGGTACCAGATACCGTCGCCCGGTGTGCCGCTTGCCGTCAGGGTCGTCACCGGCTTCGTGTAGTCCACTTTCAGGGTGGCGATCCTGTCCGGTTCCCGGTACCCGTGGTTGTCCGTGCTGTGGCAGACGAACGAATACTGGCCTTCGGGAAGCTCGATCGGGCCGGTGTAGGCCGTCTCTTCTCCCGCCCCCATTCTGTAGAGTGTCTCGGCCGCGTAACTTTCCGGATCGTCCGCTTCGAGGGCGAGGGTGACCGGCGTCGTATAGTAGCCCATACTGCCGCCCGGTCCGGCCGGGACGGTGACAATTGTCGTTTCCGGCGGGTTGAGGTTGTCCGGCGCGTTGTAGCAGCTCACGACGCCGTCCTCATCGAGTGCGTAGAGGCATTCCCCGCTGATCGCCAGATCGGTGTGAGGCGATGCCGCCGTCCATATGACCTCTCCGTCATAGCCGTTCACCGCGTTCAGCGCGCAGGCGTCTGCGGTAAAGTATTTTTCTTCCGCCGCGGCAATCACGGCGCTTCCTTCGCTTCCCTCAAAGAGGGGTTCCAGGGTGAATCTGTCATAGACCGATGTAAAGAGGTCGCCCGAGACGATTACCCGTTCGCTCCCGAACGCGATCCTTCCGAAACCGCACCCGGTCTCCGTTTCCCTGAGGAGGGTGAACCCGGCACCGAGGATCGCAAGCCGTCCCGTTTCCGTGAGAACGGCGGTTTCTTCTTCATCGCATACCGCGTCGGTAATCGCCTGCGCGGAGGCGTCCTCGTAGACCGTCTGCCAGCCCTCCGCGGTCAGCGCTCGCAGTCCCGCGCCGCCTACCCTGAGCAGGGTTCCGTTCTGCCAGAGGTACGTCGTGTCCGCCGGAAGCTCCGCGTCGATCGTTCCGCCGAATGTTCCGTCTTCGGTATCGACGACACTTATGACGCCGTTCCCGCCGAGGCAGAGGGTGGTTCCGTCCGTGGTGAACGCTTCCACCTCCGGCCTGCTCCACTTCAGGTTGCCGTACAGGCTGTCGACCGCGTGGAAGGTCTTCCCCTCATCGAGGAGGAAGATCGTTTCGTTCGCGTACGCCCAGCAGGTAAAATCGCCGGGATAAACATAGACGACGGTTCCCGTACTCTGTTCGAGGCCCGTCACCCCATAATCCGAAAGGACGAAGACCCTTCTCCTTCCGGTGAGGATCTCCCTCGCGCCGCCGGCCGCTTCGCTTCTCCAGAGCGTCCGTTCGTCGGCGGGTGAGGCGACGCCATTGTAGCGGCTCCGTCCCGCCCCCTTGTCGGTCTGCGACCAGGCGTTTTCTTCTATCGTTATCGAGAATGTCTTCTCCGCTTTCCTGCCGGCTATGTCTTCCGCCGTGACGCCGAAGACCCATGATCCGGCCTCGGGGGGTTTTCCGCTGATAACGCCGGAGGCGCTCAGGGACAACCCCGGAGGAAGTTCGCTTTCCTCATCGAGATCGAAGACGACCGGCTCCCCGCCGTTTTCCGTCGCAATCCGCGCCCGGTACGTCGTCTCTTCCATGCCCGCGGGCAGGGTTTCGGTGACGATGCCGAAGGCCTGTCCCACGACCACTGTCACGTTGACCGTCCTGGTCGCCTCCGTCCCCGTCCCCCGTATGGTAAGGGTATGGCTGTCGAAAGCGGCCCCCGCTTCGGCGTAGACCGATATGTCCGCCGTCCCGTTCGGAACGACGGTTGCCGGTTCGATCGCCGTGACGAGGTCGCCGGTTCCCGTTTCCGCTTCGAGGTTGACGTAATCGTCGTAGCCGTTCACGAACACCCGGACGGTTGCCTGTTCGCCGGGCTGGATCGTGACCGTGTCGTTATCGGTATAGAGGTTGAAACCCCTGTCTTTGACATAGAATATGTGCTGGTTGCTCGAAAGGCCGTCGCGGCTTACCGTAATCTGGCCCGTCACAGATCCTTCGGGAACAATCGCCGTGATCACACCGCGCGAATAACTCGTCGTCGTCATCGGTGTCCCGTCTATCGAGACCTCTCCCGCGTCCCCGAATCCGTATCCGTAGATGGTGATCTCCTCCCCGATGAAACCCGCGAAAGGCGCGACGCTCGATATGGAGGGCGCCGGGTAGGTCGCCGTCACATTCACCGTCAGCCGGAAGGTGTTCCCCTGGTCTGAGACCATGTCGACATAATTGCTTCCGACACCGGCGCCTGTCGGAACCGTAACGATCACCATGGCCGTTTCTTCCGCACCCACGGCCTGCGGACTGACGGAAACCGGCCACCCCGCGGGCGCCGACGACGTCTGAATGGAGGCAAGACCGTCGAACCTGTTTTCACCGTGGATGATGAATGGAAACTCCTCCGTGTCCCCGGCCGTGACCGCCGCCGTGCTCTTCAACACGTCGATCTCGTAACGAGGCGCCTCGACGTTCACGTCCTGCTGCGCCTCGTCCCCTCCGGGTCCTCTTACCGTGATCGTATGGGTCCCTTCGGCGATACCGGCCGCCACGGTCGCCATGATCCGGTTTTTATCCATTTCTTCTATCGCGAGTTCTTCATCATCGATAAAGAGCCGCGTTCCGTCGTAAAAATGGTCGCCGAAGACCTGAATGACCTGGTTGTCGAGGGTGTTCCACTCATCAGGCTCCACATTGTTGCACTCGACGGGCGGCCATGCAAGGGTAATGGTGAAATCGACGGTGACGGCGATCTCCCTGTTCCCCCTGTTTTCGAAACGGACGGCCGCCTGATAGGTTCCCGGCGCCATGCTTTCCCCCGCCATGATCGTGTAGGCGAGCGCTCCCTCGCCGCAGGCGACCGGCCACATCTCTCCTTCGAGACCGATCGACATCCCTTCGGGTGCTTCGATCACCGTGGCGTCCATCCAGTCATAGGCGGTACCGGTGACCGCGTACGACGGCGTCTCGTAGGATATCGTTCCCCCGTGCACCGTATTGATCGGTATCGTCAGATGGACGGTGTTGTCCGGAATCGTCATGACATTGAGGAGCTGTTTTGCCTCTCCCATTGTCACTTCGACCGCCGGCGAAGCCTCACCCGGTGCGTTCGTGGCGTCGTACGGGACGACGCGCAGCCGGACCGTGTCCCCGTCGTCGTAACCCGCGAGGGTTATCGAGGTAAGATAACCGATATTGATCGTCTTCTCCTCTTCTTTTGTCAGATTTTCGACCAGAATGGAGAATCCCGCGGTCCGATCCCCGTTCGGATCGTCGAAGGCGACCTCGATACACCGTTCGCCATTGTCGGCCGCGGTCAGGTTTTCCACCGCGGCAAGCGGGGCCGAGTTCCGCACGACGATCGACCCTTCCGCGTATGATCTCACCGCGGGGTCGTCTTCCGTTTCGGGAATTTCGGCGAAAATGTGGTATTCGCCGTCCGCAAGCCCCGTGGTATCGATCCCGACGGAAAAGTTGCCCCCGGCGTCGGTGACCGTTTCCGCGACCTTTTCACCCACAAAGTATTCCTTGTCGCGCGCGAGGTAGACGTCGATCCCGACCGGCTCCTCGAACGAAAGGGTTGCCGTTCCGTTCACCGTGAAAACCGGACCTGTTTGTTCGCCTGAGTACGCCGGCGTCTCGACGTTCACTTCCGGCACCACCGCTTTCCCCAGGACTTCGAGTGCGTAGGCGTCGCTGTTGATCACGTTCGAGACCTCGACCTTCCATTCGCCGGGTTCGGGCTCCAGAACGACGAGGGCTTTCCCCTCTTCGGTATATTCGATCATCACGTTCGGATCGCCCGGCATATAGACGGCCCCTGACGGAGATATTACTTTAATTTCGGGCTCGCCTTCCATGTACATCAGATAGAATATGAGGCGTTCGAGTTCGTCTTCACTCTCTTCTTCATCTTCTCCTTCGTCATCGTCGTCGTCACCGGCTGAGCGGGTACTCAACGACTGCGTCTTGATCACCGCGTCCTTTCCGTCCTCTTTCCCTTCGACCTTGAAGCACCAGGTATCCGTCACCCCGGTCCGGACGGCGGTATCCCGCGTGTAGACGCCGGGAGCACCGGCCGGCTCCTTTAGCAGAAGCGAACCGCCCCGTGTGCTCCCCCTCACAGCGCTTTTCGTCTCCGGGGTATAGAGCTTGTAACTGCTGACGCTTCCTATTTTGATCCCGCCGCTCGAGGGCACAAAGACCCCCACCTTTCCGAACACGGGCACGTTCGCCCAGCCCTTGAAGCCGGATATCTCCTTCCCGCTTTTCGTGAACAGCCCGAACTCGGCATGGAGGCCGGGAAGCCAGATATCCCACGGCGGTATCCTTATTTTTATCTTGTGCCAGAATATCTTGATCGTTTTTTTGTATATGCAGCCCTTTCTGAGACCGAACTGGATGCTTCCGCCCCCTGAAACGACCGTCTTTTTCGTTTTGGGATGTTTGAAAATGTAGATATAGACCCTGCCTTTCACGAACGCGATGCTCACACGGAGGTCCCCGTAGAACCCCTTCTTTGTCAGCGCGGCGGCAAGACGCGCCTTCACCATGCCGCTCAGCACGCTCACGTCCCCCACAAAGGCCCAGTCCCAGTCGGTAATGTCGATCCACAGATCGACCTTGCCCTTGAAGACACCCCCGCCGGTCGCGTCGACGAGGGTCACGCCCATCGAAATCCGCGTTCCGTCGTCGAACATATGCCTGAGGTCGGACGGCACCTCTTTCGGCGGCCCGAACACGAGGCTTCCCCGTATCTGGTTGAGGTACACCCCGGTCGTGCCGATCGGTATCCCGATGCCATAGACGGTGTATTTGAAGGTCGCGTATTCGATTCCCCAGGGATATTTCTTCGATATATTGACGAACTTCACCCCCACGTCGAAGGTCCCCGCGCCCGGGATCATGATCTTCCCGCCCCCTTCGAAGGCGTACGTGCCGTCGGAGAACGCGAAATCGATAAAGACATCGGAGAAACCGAGCCCGCCCGCGATCGTGAAGTCGGGCAGCCTGAAGGCCCCGCCCGTCAATTCGATGCCTTCGGAAGTGATTTTCACACCATTGAGTTTAAGTTTGAAGTTGCCGAGGAACCCGGGCCCCGAAATCATCACTTGTGAAAAGCTCAACCCCGCGGGATCGAAACTCAGATCGGGATCGTGTACTTCGAGGGTAAAACCCGCGATTTTCAATTCGATCACCGGAATCGTGACCTCGCCGTAAAAGTTACCGTCCTTGTCGTAACCGGCGTTTTCCACCCCGATCACGTACCCGTTCAGAAACGGCGGAAGCGTGATCACGCACGAGGCGAGGGTAATGCCGTCCGGTGAAAAGAGCAGGTTGGTGATGTCTGCGGTAAATCCCGCGATTTTGAACGAGGTGTGCGCGAGTCCCGCCCTCAGGGCGACGACCGTGCCGTCCCATTCCATGGTGAACTCCTCCAGGGTGACAATTGTCGTATGGAGTTCCTGGGGCATCGGGCTGTGGAAGGAGATCGACCCGGCCAGGGTAAACCCGTCCATGGATATATCGATCCTGTCAAAGCCCATCGTGGTTCCGGTAAAAAGCTCGACGTCGACCGGTGAGTCCAGTCCCGCCCTGAAATCGGTAAGCCCTTCCTTTGTCGAATAGGTTGCGGCAAGGTTGTAGTCCATGCCGGAGAACTTTGCCCCCACGGACGGCGGAAGGTTGAGCGTGCCGCCGAACGAAAAGACAAGTTCGTCGTTTCCGATATTGGTGACGCTAAGGCTGCCGTTTTTAAGACTAAGCCGGCCGTAGATGGTCGTGTTGATAGCTGCCGTACTGATATCAACATCCACAATCTCCCCGCCCGAGGTAAAATCGAGTTTCGTGATCGTGACCGGCAGGTTGGCAAGCCCCTCCGGAAGCGAATCCGGAAGCAGTATCTGGCCGCGGACGCCGATAAGGAGGTCTTCATCGCTGTATTTCGAAATCAGGATATGCCCGTCCGGCACGGTAAAGGCGTCGAAAAGACGCAGATTGTCCGGCAGGTCGACATCGATATCGAGCGCGAGGAGGTTCCATTCCGAATCGAAGCTTATTTCATCGATCCCGACCTCCGTCCCCGCGAGTCCTTCGGGATAACTCGTCCCCAGCCGCAGGTTCCCGCTCAGCGAGAACTCGAAGAGGTCCTGTTCGTCGTTCCATTTTACCGTCACGAGCGAGGGTATCTCACCCGTACCGAAAAGCCATATATCGGCAAAGAGTTCCTCCGTCCCCGAAATCGGCAGGGACGCCTCGAAGGCCTCGATATCGAAATCGGAGGTAAAGCGGAACGTGGAAATCTCTATTGTTTCGTCCCGGAGCCAGTCGGGGAAATAGCTTCCCGAAAGCACGATGCCCAGCGGGTTTTCCCCGGACTCACCGCCAAGGGTGATCTCGATCACACCCGTCTCCGGATCTTTCGCCACGCGGACCACCGCGTTCACGAAATCCAGCCCGAACATGGTAAAACCGATGGGAGTCGATGAGGCGTCGAACTTCGTCAGTTCCACACCTCCGTCCCCGATAACGAGCTCGAAAGCGTTCAGGTCCACGCCGTAGCCGGAAAGCCCTTCGGGAAAACGCGTTCCCGTTACGACCATCCCTTCGCATCCGATGACGATCTCATCCCCTGTTTTCCCCAGGGTGACGGTACCGTCCGTAACCTCGAACAGGCCGTCCAGGAGGGTCGTGTCGATCCCGTCGATTCCCGCGACGATGTCCCCGATCGTGCCGTCGGGACGCAGCTGGAACCTGCTCACCACGAGATCCGGCAGGGACATGCCCCCCGGCAGATTTTCCGGGAGTTTGACCGAACCTTCGAAAACAAAGCCGTCGGTTTCCGAAATGGTGAGGGTGTCGACCGTGAAGGTGCAGCCGGCCAGATCGAAACTGATGCCAGTTATCGTGATTCCCTCGTAGGAGACGCTCTGTTCGCGCACATTGATGAACAGCCCGGTCACTCCCACGGACCCGATGCCGAGTTCCTCCGGGAGGTCGAGGGTCGCCTGGGTAACGCCGAGGCCGTCCTGGGTCACCGTCACGCCGGTCACGTTCACCGTGTAGTTGTCCATGATGGTGAAACTGAATGTTTCGCCGCAGCTGACCTGAAATGTGACCGGATTCTCATCCGGTTCCGCATCGAAATTGTAGCTGAACTCATCGATATCGATCCGCACACCGGCCAGTTCGTCGATAAAAAAGTCGTAGGGAAGCCTGATGCCCCCTTCGAGGGTGATGGTGTTGTCCGCGAACCCCAGATTGTCGAGATAGAAGATATACCCCCACAACTCGAAGGGATCCACCCCGAGCCCGCCGAGGATGAAATCGCCGTCACGGGTGATGAGGAGATCGGTGATCCGTATGCTTTTCGCGTCGAGGGCCTCGGGCAGGGTGATCACCGCCTCGCCGATGCCGAATCCCCGTTCGTCGAAGGTGATGTTCCTGAACCTGAAGCCGCAGCCGAGGGCGTCGAAGTTGAACTCGCGCACCACCACATCGCTCGTCACCGAGCCGTCCGCGTGAAGGGTGAGCCTGTCGAAATAGATCGCCGCGTCCGCGCCGAAGCCGGGCGGCAGGCCGATAAACGCGCTCACATACGGCCCGTCGTCCGAAAGCCCGATCTCCGTCACCCCGATCTCGACCGGGCCGTCGAACGGGTTGAAACTGAATCCCTCGAACGAGTGCCCCGCGACCTTGATCGAGCCGTCGGGGTAGTAACGGACCTCGGGAATGAGAAACTCGAGGTTGAATGCCTGCACCATGAAGGTGTTCATACCGATGTAAAGCCCGTCACGGTCGAAATAAAAGTCTTCCGCCTCAACAGGCCAGACACCGAAGGTGTAGGTGACCGGGCCTTCGACCGCCGGGGTGACGATGCACCCGTCGGAATGAAGCTGAACGACCGTCTCGCCGAAGCTCGCATGTGTCGTTTCACCCAGCGCCGGAGGAAAATAGACGTCGCCCGAAAGGAAAAACCCGTCCTCCGTGAACCGGTATCCGCCAGTCTCGACCTTGAATCCGTTCACGGAAAGGAAACTCACGTCCTCCGTCCCCTCGCCGCTCGATATGAGCGTGCCGTCCGGGCCGATTACCACGTTCGGGACGGGCAGTTCGCCCCAGCCCATGACCGAATAGAGCATGACGGCCGCTTCACCGATCGTGATGGCCGGTCCGTCGATGGAGATACCCGCCGCCCTGACCATCCAGCCGTGGATGCGGAGGTAGACCTCGTCCGCGGTTTCACCGGTCGCGAAGCTTCCGTCCGGAAAAATTCTCATGTCCGGGAAGCCGATCGTCCGGTAGCCGAACTCGTAGGGAAGCCTTACTTCCCCCGGACCGTGAACGCCCGTCCCGTCGAGGATGAGCCCGGCAAGGTCGAAATACCAGCCGTCGGAAGAAAGACCGACCGTGTCATCGACCGCGCCCGGGGTGACGATCGCCGTCCGGGTGACGGTCAGCCCCTCGAAGCTGATAACATCGGGGAAATAGGCGTCGGTAAGCGCGGCATCGGCATAGCCGAACACAAGGCCGCCGGGTGTCAGTGAAAGCTGGAACCCGAAAAGCTCGAATCGCGGTTCGTCCTGCGGCAGGTGGAAATCGAGCGATTCCGCCTCGTCACTCGTCCCGATGGTCCCGTCCGATATCAACTGAAGGTTTTCGAGTATGAGAACGGGGACGCCCGGGTTCAGGAATTCGGGCAGGGTGACCATGACCTCGGAAGCAAAGAATCCTTCGGAGGACATGGAAAGTCCGAGTGCCCGGACGCCCTCGCCGTACGCGGTCTGGAGTGCGACATCGCAGGTCCCGGTCCCGGGTGCGACGATCGATTTGTCGCCGACAGTGACGGTAAGCCCTTCGATCGCTTGTGTTCCGCCGCCGAAGGCCTCAGGCATGTAAACATCGGCCGTATCGAACACGATGCCGTCCGCCGTTATCCGCCCCACGTCGCTTTCGACGAGAAAGCCGTGAAAATAACCGGAAAAGGCCGGAATCGTTCCTTCGGTAATGCCGTCTTTTGTGATCACGAGGCCGGTAAAATCGACGGACCCGTCGTTGTAATGGATGGTTCCGCCCGTTATCACGAGGCGGCCGTCGATCAGACGCATTTCCGTTGCCGTCAACGGCACCCCGTCTACCGTAAAGGTAAAGGGCGCCGCGTTGAACCCCGCTTCTTCCGCGACCTCGCCGTCGATATCGATCGAAAAGTTTTCGACGATCACATCGTCTTCGGTATAGCCTTCGGGGAGGATCAGCTGCGCGCGGATAACGAGGAGTTTTTCACCCCGCACCACGGCCTGTTCGACGAGGAAGAGGTTGTCCGCCGCTTCGAGATAAAAACCGCCCGCGAGTTCTCCCTCGCCGGTTTCGACGTCCGGGGTAATCGAGACCCCTCCCGCCGGGAGGAGGTATGTCCGCGTCTGGTCTTCTTCGAGGATATAGGCATTCACCGTTTCATGCATACCCGAAAGATCGAGGAACCCGTCTGCAAGCAGCCAGTCGGACCCTTCGAGGCCCGTTGCCGTAATGCCGGAATAAATCCATGAGGGCTCCCGTTCCGTTTCACCTTCTTCGGGCGCCCGCAGGCTCTGGAATGAAAAGGCTTCGGCTTCGGGCGCGCCGCTCGTTTCCTCGAAAAGGATGTCCGGAGGGGAGGAGACCCCCACATTGTCGAACCGGAAGGTCTTTTCCGTTTCACTATCGGTCTGTACGGTCAGATAAAGTGTGCCGAAAACAAGCCCCTCCTCTTTCGATATGCTTATTCCCTCCCCGTCGAATGTGTAGCCGGCTATCGCGGCTGTATAGGTAATCGCTTCATTGCTTCCTGAAACGAAGGATTCCTCCGCATCGAAGACGAGTGCCTCGAGTTCTATCTCGTCCCGCGCAACACCGCCCGCCGTTACCGGCAATGCCTGGGGCAGGACGATATATGCTTCACACTGTTCTGGTATCGAACTGTAGGTGCCTTCGACGATATAGCCCTCGATGTTTTCCGTAAAGGGCCTGCCGATGTCGATTGAGACCGTCTCCCCGTTCAGCTTGAACCCGGAAACGGAAAGCATCTCGTTTCCGGCCCGGTCGACCGCTTTCAGGAAAAAGGCGAAGGTGATATCCGGGTCGTCGGGAAGCCCCTCGAAGAGGTGGGAGGTTTCGGCTTCCTGCTTTGGTATCCAGTTGGTGAAATCGTTGAAGGTGTAATCCGCATCGATGGTCGCGAGTTTGACCGCGATCAGGTCCAGGCCGATGTTGTCCTGCACCGCGGGCCATGTTGCGTCCGCGGTCCTTGCCGCCATATCCGGCGTGACGGCGATAACGCCGTCGATCCACGGCTTTCCGGTATCGAAACGCACCGATACCTCGTCGTACTGCCTGTTGCCGGAAAAATCCTCGGCGCACACGGCGACATAAACCTCGCCCGCTTCCGCGCCGGCTGCCGCCGCCAAGTCGATCGAAACCGACCGCCGGTCCGTGAGGGTCCATTCCCCTTCGTGGATCCAGCCCTGGGGCAAAGGTTCCGGCAGCACCGGAAGCAATGAGGCGGTATAGTGGTAGGTCTTGATGCCCGTAAAATCGACGGGCCTGTTCCAGCCGAACTGGCCGGAGCTGTTGCCGTAATACAGCGAGGGATTGGGATGCGTCGGGGAAAGAACGGTGAGGTTCGAGGGCGGCGTGGTGTCCACGCGGAAGACATACACGCTCACCGGGCTCAATCTCCCGGTGCCGCTTACCGTCGTTGCAGCGAGGAAGTAAAACTCGCCCGTGCCGTTATCGGCGAGTGAGCCGATCTCGAAGCGGCCGTCCGGGTCGCTTCCGGCCGAAAGCACCGCAGCCGTTCCTTCCGTCATACCCGCTTTCAGTTCCCACCGGTATTCGCTTATCCCCGACGGGCCGGTACTTCCCGGCTTTACCGTAAAGACCGCGTCCGTGAGGGCGACCGCGTCTTCCGGTACGAGTGCGTAGGGGTGCGTCGGGCTTTCGACTGCCGGCGCGGCCGGGACTTCCGTGTCCGTCCTGATCACGCGGCAGAATACGGGGCTTTCATTTCCCGCCCCGTCGACTGCGGCCATGTAAAGGTAATGGACGCCCGTTTCAAGCCCTGAGATCATGATATCGGTTGCCGCGTCGGTATAACCGGCTAAATCAGGTGCCGCCGATGCCGTATCGAGTGAGGTCCACCGGTAGCCGCTTATGACCCCCGTGTCGTCCGATGCCGAGGGTACCGCCTGCACGGATTCCGTAAATGAATAATCGTTTTCTTCTATAATATTTCCGTCCGAAATGATCGCGATGCCGTCAAGGACCGGGGGGGTCCGGTCGATGAAAAATTCCATGCCTGAGGCGAATACTCCCGCGTTTCCGCAGTTGTCCTCCGCGCGGAGGTAAAGACGCTGTTCCCCTTCGGAAAGCCCTGAAACGTCGATACCGGCAACGAGCGGCAGCCAGTCGCCCGCTCCCGTATCGAAACAATAGGTAAAGCTTC
Organism: Spirochaetales bacterium; assembly: GCA_016930085.1. Taxonomy (NCBI): domain Bacteria; kingdom Pseudomonadati; phylum Spirochaetota; class Spirochaetia; order Spirochaetales; species Spirochaetales bacterium. The sequence goes on along the minus strand of JAFGHO010000126.1, from coordinate 8,286 downwards.
CGGCATTTACGCCGCTCAAGGGATCCGTCGCCGAGGGCATAACGGTAAAGGTCAGGACCGTATCGGCATAGCCGCTTTCAAATTCGCCGGCCGAAACCCCGGGCCCGGTTCTGTCGAGCCGGGCACACCGCATTGCCTGCGTGGTGTTTCCCGCCGCGTCTTCGGCCATAAAATAGACCGGGGTCTCCCCCTCTTCCGAAACCACTGCCGGCAATACCGCTTCCCACTCGTCAAAAGGAAGCCCGTCATCGAGACTCCATCGCAGGCGTTCGACGCCTGAGGTGGCGAGCCCGCCGTTCGCGTCGCTCACGAAGGGTTCCATCCCGATATGCGCCGCGTTCGTCCAGGTGTTTCCCCCGCCCGATTCCGGGAGTTCGGTGCCGCCGTCATCCCTGTACTCGAATCGCGTAAAGACGGGTGCCTGCGTGTCGATACGGACAAAAACGCTCGTCACCGCGGTATTGCCCGCCGCGTCCGCTACACGGATAAAAACGACGGTCTCCCCTTCACCGGTTACCGGGATCTGCACCATGTACTCCGGGTCCGTGATCCCGTCGATCTTCACCCACGTATCGGGACTTCCGATGCTGTAGTACCACGAATCCGGATCAACGCCGGAGGAACCTGTCCCTTCATCAACCGCAGACGCGGCCGCATAGGCCGGAACCGCATTGGTCCAGCCGCACCCCGAAGCGGTCAGGACCGGGGGCGTGCCGTCGGTCCTTATCTCTTCGCTGATAAACCCGATGTTTCCCGCCGCATCCTGAACCTGGAAATACACCAGATGAAGTTCCCCGGCCGGAAACGAAACGCTGTTTCCCGGAAGAAGCCCGCCGCCGTCGAGGCTGTATTGCCACGTCGATGAGTCCACGCCCGATCCGGCATCCTGCGCCGAAGCGGTCACGGTTGTCAAAGCGTTCGCTGTTTCGACCGCAATACTTACTATGGGTTCGAGAAGATCCACGGTGAGGCCGGCCTCTTCCGTTGTCTCGTGTCCCATATAGTCGGAAACCCGCATCCACAGGTGGTATGTCCCTTCGGACTCGAAGGTGACGAGATTCCCCTGCTCGAAGGCAGCTCCGTCCCTGCTGAACGACCAGGTCGTCTCGTCGACCCCGGTTCCCTCGTCCAGGGCGCTTCCCACGAGGACCGCTCCCGTCCATGCTGCGGGAAAGAGGATATCCGGGCCGGCCGTATCGATCATCACATCGGTCTCGACCACACCTGAGGCGTTCCCCGCCCCGTCGACCGCATAGATCCAGACCTTCGTGATCCCGTCCGGAAATCCGTAAAGCACCGGCACGTCAGCCGATGCGGTCCAGCCGCCCGCCGTATCCGAACGCTGGTAGTACCATCCCGCGATGCCGCTCCCGGTCCCGTCATCGCCCTGGGGAACCAGGGTGAACGCCGGATCGTCGAGCCATCCGGACGTCCCTTCCGCGGTCACGTAAGGTGCCTGATTGTCGATCATTACCGTCACGGATTCCTCGAGGCAGTATCCCCCTTCGATGTATTCTGCCCGGAAACGGACATCGAATGTCCCTTCGTTCATGATATCGACCGCCGTACCATTCTGCCACGAGAGGCCGTCGACCGAGTATTGAAAGCTCGCCGGATCGAGTCCCGCGGTCCACGGGGGAAGGGGGTCGACCGGGGAAGCGGCGACCGTGACGAAACTGCCGTTCGACCAGGTGTCTTCCGCAACCGGGTTGTCCAGGTTGTCGGTGATGGTAAGGGAAAGCACGTTCAGGGGCAGCTGACGGAGGAAGATGCCGTCACCGTCGCCGTCCTGGCAGCAGGACTGCCAGACCGCACGGACGACCGAATCTTTTATTACCACAGACGGTTTGTTCTGATCGCCTGCGACATATGTCGGGATGAGAAACTCGCCCCCCACCTTGTTGCCGTTATTGTCGAAGAGCTGTCCGAACACGCCCGCAGCGGACCCGTCCTGACCGAATGAGACCCATATCACGGCGAATCCGTTCTCATCCGATGCGACAACCGAAAAATACTGGGAACCCTCCGTGGTCGTGTTGACCTGAAACTCGCCGCCGATCTTGTTCCCGTTCACGCCGATACGCTGTCCGTAAATCCCGAACGCGGAGCCGTCCTGTTCCGACGACTGCCACACCACGACGAAATCGTCTCCAAGCGGCGCGATCGCCGCGTACACCTGGGGATTGGTCGTATATGTATTGATATGGAACTCCGTCCCCATCTTGTTGCCGCTGCTGTTGAACCGCCGGCCGAAAATCCCTGCATTCTCGGCTTCGCTTTCATGCGATTCCCACACCACGATAAAGCCGCCGTCCGCAGATACAATCGAGGGATAATACTGATGCATGTATGCCGATTCAGGCACCATGAACTCGCTGCCCGCCTTGTTTCCGTTATGATCGAAACACTGACCGTATATCCCCGCCCCGGAGCCGTCCTGTTCAGATGACTGCCACACCACGGCAAACCCGTTCGCGGTGGCCGCGACGACTGCACCATCCTGATACCCCCGGGTAAAGGTGCTCACATGGAACTCGCTCCCGGCCTTGTTTCCGTCACTGTCGAAACGCTGTCCGTAAACACCCGCCCCTGAACCGTCCTGGCCGTATGAATCCCACACAACAACAAATCCCGTCGCCGTCACGGCGATCGAGGGATTTTTCTGGGCATCGGCCGTATACGTATTGACGAGAAACTCATCCCCTAAAGCGTTCCCGATACTGTCATACATCCGGCCGCTGATGCCGAAATCCGATCCGTCTTTCCCGTAGGATTCCCATACGACAATATAACCCGTCTCCGTGACCGCGATCGCGGGGTCGACCTGGTTTCCGCCGGTCCAGGTATTCACCTGGATCTCTCCCGGTATCACCGTGGGCTCAGGCGAGGGTGCGGGCGTCTCTTCCGGCGCCGGGGTCGGGTCAAAGGCGGGGACGGAGGTCGGTGAGGGCGTGGGAATGCCCGTCGGGACGGGCGTCGGTTCGGGTGTGGGCTCTGGCGTCAGCCCGCCCCGGTCGATCAGGACCGCGGCGCTTTCTTCGATGCAGGAACCGCCTTCGAGGTATTCGGCGCGGAAGGCCACCTCGTGCGCCCCTTCCTCCGCGACGACTGCCTCGGCGCCGTTTTCCCATACGCCGGCGTCGATACGGTACCGGAAGCTTCCCGCGTCGAGCCCGGCCGTCCACGGCGGGATCGGGTCCGCCTGCGCGGCCGAAACCGTCACATATCCGGCGTCCGTCCACTCCCCTTCGGGGACGGAGGCGCCCGTATCGTCCGTCAGGGTGAGGGAGATGTCCTTGAGGGGGATCTGGCGGAGGAAGATGCCGTCGCCGCTGCCGTCCTGGGCGTTGGATTCCCAGACGACAATAGCGTTTTCATCAGTTGTCACAATCCAGGGACGAAGCTGGGAATTGTCGGTATATTCATTCACCCTGAACTCGCTTCCCATCCTGCTCCCCGCGCCGTCGAAAAGCTGCGCGTAGATACCGTAAAGAGAACCGTCCTGTTCATATGAGTCCCAGGCGACAATAAAACCGTTCCCTGCTGCCGCGATCGAGGGAAATGTCTGCGTCGCAGTCGTATGCGTGTTTATCAGAAACTCGTTCCCCGTCTTGTTCCAGTTATCGTCAAAGCGTTGTCCGACAATGCCGAAGCCGGAACCGTCAGGCCCATATGATTCCCATACGACGACAGATCCGGTTTCCGTTGTCAAAACCGATGGGAAAAACTGGTCATCACTTGTATAAGTATTGATCTGAAACTCGCTCCCGATTGTGTTACCGCTATTATCGAATAGCTGACCGTATATACCGAAACCGGAGCCGTCCTGCATTTTCGAATGCCATACGACGATAAAACCGTCCCCGGTTGCAGAAACCACCGAACCCAATTGATCGTAATCGGTATGAGTATTGACCTGAAACTCGGCCCCTGACTTATTACCATTCGCGTCGAAAATCTGCCCATATATGCCATAACCGTATCCATCCTGTCCCACCGAGACCCATATAACAACAAATCCGTTCTCGATCGCGGCACCCCTTGCACCCGCCTGATCATTGGTCGTATACGTATTAACCCGGAACTCATTTCCCGCATTATTACCCGCACAATCGTAGATCTGGCCGTAAACGCCATACCCGTCTCCATCCTGTCCCATCGAATTCCACAGGACGACAAAACCGTTATCGATGGAAAAAACAATCGAACCGACCTGATCACCGATCGTATATGTATTGGCCCGGAACTCATCTCTAACCTTATTGCCGGTGGCATCAAATCGCTGCGCATATATTCCCGCTCCGGATTCGTCCTGTCCGGCCGAATCCCATACGACCACATACCCGTCATCGATTATTGCCGTCACAGGACAACACTGATCCCCATCCGTCCATGTATTCACCTGTATTTCACCGGGAATCACCGTGGGCGACGGTGTTGCCCCCTGCGCGAAGGCGTTCGCGATACTCATGACAAAAAATGCGGCGGCGATAATTTTATTATTCATTGGTTTCCCCTTGGCTATGGATTTGCGGGTACGGGCTTTTACCGTTGTCTTAACGGATGCGCGAGATACCGCAACACGTACGGTTTTCGTTTTTATCATTGACCGTTTCAAAAACACGAGAAAAAATGACTCCTGTTATATCCGTTTATATCATCATGACAGGATAAACCGTCCTGCCATCGGCCTTTTGCACATTAAATTTTTTAAATTCGGCAAACGTATCCGTCGTCAATACCCTGTACTCCCTGCTGCAACATCAATAAAAATACGGCGCCGGGTGATAGTTAAACAACAAGACTGCGAAAAACCGTCACCTTTTATTGACGCGCGCGTCAATTCCGGGAGTCCAATACGCTCTTCATGAGAAAAAACAGGCAATGGAACATTTCCGTCGGACCTGGAGACACCTCACGTAATGCTTCTTTCCATGCGTATACTCACAATGTTACCTGTTGAAGCGGATATGATAAAAAAACCAAGCAGGCGTCTTTCCCTACCGGAAAGACATGACATCCACTTTCATACTCCCCACACATTTACGCCTGTTTTAATGATGTTTGAAGAGTATTCCTGGTGAAAACCATGGAAGTGTTTCAATGGTTTTTACGTATATCACCACATTATATTCATCGCACATCTTTATTATTTTTTAACAGTGCGTCTTTTTATGTGATTACTATACATTGTTTTTTTTCCGAAGTCAACCTTTTTTTTTGAAAATCTGTTCTTTATAGGTGTTCTCCGAACCTGAAAAGCAGGTGTTGAGAACCGCAGGGGCGACGTTATGCGATTTGTGCAAATCGTGAATTCGAGGGACAGAGGTCGGCTGTCACGGTGGCCCCGGGGGACGGAGGTCAGCGGTTTCGACGCGGCCGCCACTGGGGACGGAGGTCAGTTGTTACGACGAGGCCGCTACCAGGGACGGAGCTTGGCTGTTACGAAACTGTCGAGTTTAGGGACGGAGGTCGGCTGCTTGCTTATACAGCTTGTAATCTCTCAAATTAAGTAATATATTGTAATTATGCTTATCTTTTCCCGGAGGACAGGATAATGGGCAGGTCAGGTGGATATATAATAATTATTCTTATTTTATTAACATTCACATCCTATTCTGACGGATTAAAAGCGGAAAAACGAATTACAATAGGATTTGGTAAAGAAGAAAATAAAATCGGCATTGATACGGGAGGCGGCGAACACTGGAAACCTCTTTTTTTCAGTATCGACAAGACAGGATTCATTCATATACCGGACTTTTATAAATCCCGGATTGCCGTATTTGACGGCAAAGGAAAACTTGTAGCACAAAAATCCTGCAAGGAAGGTATTTCTCCTCGTATGAATTATTTCTGTCTGACTCCGCATGGTCCATATGTCACATATTCCGATTACACACTCTTCCTTCTTAATGAAGATGGTTCAGTAAAATGGAAATCAATGCTTGGTTATGGCATGATACCCCGATTCTTGTGGGCGAATGATCTGGCTATTTTTATTGTTTTTCCGGGAAAAGACGAGAGGGCCATTGTTTTCGATTATTTGTCGAGCAGACCGATTGGAAGATTCGGATTCAAAGCCGGTGAAGAAAGCATTCCAATGGTGATGTCAAAGAACAAAACACAATTTACACTCACAATTGATAATATGCAAAAGATACCCGGGATGGATGTAACAAATCATGCCTTTAACCTTGAAGAAAATGCTTTTCTCCTTTTTATCGATAATGACGATAAAACTCTCTGGAAAAGAAGACAGGGAGAAACCGAATATATATATCTTTTTTCAAAAAGCGGGGGGCTTGAAAAGGAAGGCGTTATCCATTTCCCTGAAACGGAAATCGAAGGAACAGGTTTCTGGACAGTCTGTGATAATGAATTACACATATATAAAAATTACTTTTATGAAAACCACATGGAAATAGCCGTTTACAGTTTTAAATAATTTTTATGACACTTTTTTTCATAGTAGAACATGAAAGACCGGATAAACAGGTAAGAAAATCAGTATTGTTGATATTCTTCCTTCTATTTTTAAAAGAGATAGGTTATACCATCAATCTGTCTTTAAAATAACCGCCGACTTCCTTTCCAATTTCACATTGAGACATCCGTCATTTATTCGATATGTGTTCCCGCTGATATGATCTTTCAGGTTTTTACCTTCTACAATTGATTTTATCCTCGATGGTATATTGCTGTTTTCAGCTATTCTAACCGTGACAGGATATGGCATTGCTTCTCTCCCATTATTGATAACGACAATAATCAAATTTCCCCGATATTCCCGCAAATATGCATACAAAAAATAATCCGAATAAAGTGTAAAGAGATAGCCATACTGCAAAGCCCTGTTGTCTTTTCTTAATACGATGAGTTTTCTCGTATGGGAGTAAATTTCATAGGCATCAACAGACCCGTCAACCTCCGTCCCCGCACCTCCTGAAAATGATTCCAAAACATTCCACATCATATCACGTCTGTTGTCCGGATCTTTTCTCCCTTCCATCCCGATCTCAGTTCCATAATAAAGCTGTGGGATGCCCCGTGTCGTAAATAAAAATGTGAGACAGAGTTTCATGATCTCTACAGCAAGGTTTTTGTCCCAGTGTCCCACGCTGTCCAGAATTTCCGTCATGATTCGTCTTTCAAGATCGTGATTGTCCAGAAGTATTACCAGTCTGTTAGCATTCGTATAAACATTCGTATCGATATCTAAAACACCCCTTGCTTCGTTTTCATGTAGTCTTGGTCGTGCCAGTGTTGTCATCCCCTGACCGTAGACAAACACATTTTTTAGCGTTGTGGTAAGCGGAAAATCGAAAAGGCTGTTAAAATCGTGTAACTGCTGATATCGCGCGATTTTCCCGATATCGCGCGGTTCCAATACCTCGCCTATCAGAAAAATATTACTATGACTTCCCTTGACATAGGATTTAAAATAATACCAGAACATATCTTCAACATGTTTGACCGTATCCATTCGTATGGCGTCGATCCCCGTCTCTTCAATCCAGTCGATGATATTATTGACAAAATAATCGACCGCATCCGGAATATGCATATTAATATCGGGAAGTCCGGCCAATTCTCCTTTTTGTTCACCTCTTCCACCTCTATTGAACCATTCTTCTTTGATTTTCATATCAGGATAATTTATATATGTTTCGTTATGATATCCAGTATGATTGACAACCATATCGAGAATGATTTTTAAATTGTTTCGGTGCAATTCATCCACCAGTATTTTTAAATATTTTTTACTACCTTCTAAGAGACCGGATTTTTCCCTATAAAGATGACCATCAACCTTTTCAAAATCCAGCGTCCAATAGCCGTGATATCCATCGGAATCACCATAACTCCCTATACTTAAATATACCGGTGTAATCCATAAAGCGGTAATCCCAAGGTCTTTCAAATATGGTATCTTTTTTATAATACCGGCAAAATCTCCACCGTGATACTTCATCGGATTGGATTGGTCGACATGTATATCATTCTGTTTATTCTCATTATAAAACCTGTCAGTAAGAATAAAATAGATTATATCTCCCTGGGTTATCATTGAAACACCTCCCGAACAAATTTCCATTAATTACAAAAGAATTATAATTCAGTGGATAATCAATATCAATTAGTATTCAATTACGTTTTATAGAACAAAATAAGGGACGGAGGTAAAAAAAAAGAGAGAAATCAATGCAGCGGGCTCTTTCAGGCAGTTATTATTAAGTGAAAACATATCCCTTTATAAAGGAGCATATCATGAGAAAACCTCGA